>JAXJDU010000286.1:0-42337 GCA_036301785.1 Acutalibacteraceae bacterium
GGTATAGGCAGAGTGTATAAATACACTACAAACAGTGCAATAGCAACTGGTGATGGTATAGCCTTTGCAAGAAGATTGGGTGCTGAAATTATGCACCTTGACAGAATTCAGTTTCATCCAACTGCTTTTGCAGCAGATAAAGACCGTGAACGCTTTCTGATAAGTGAGGCTGTGCGAGGTGAGGGAGCTGTACTGCTTAATTGCTATGGCGAACGCTTTGCACACAACTATGACAGCAGAGGAGAGCTGGCACCACGAGATGTTGTAAGTGAGGCTATTGTAAAAGAAGCATTGCGAACTAAAAGTGAAAGCTTCTATCTGGATATAACACATAAGGGTGAGGATTTTGTAAAAGAAAGATTCCCTATGATATACGAAAATTGCCTTGCAGAGGGTGTTGATATAACAAAGCAGAGAATACCTGTTTTCCCTTGTCAGCATTACCTTATGGGTGGTATAGATGTAGACCTGAACGGTAAAACATCTGTAGACAGACTATACGCAGCCGGAGAATGCTCTCACACAGGTGTGCATGGTGCAAACAGACTTGCAAGCAACAGCCTGCTTGAAGCACTTGTTTTTTCAAGACGAGCTGCACTTGATATTATGAAGGATATAAAGGCTGGCAACAAAAAGACTGTATCTGGCGATAAGCCAACCTACAGCATGGGTACCCTGCCTTTGCCAAAGGGTATAAGAACAGAAATAAGAAGCACCCTTCAGGACGCTTACTTTGTTCTTAAAAAGCCAGAAAAATTTGAAGAAAGCTTTAAACGCTTCAACGAAATTCTAACAGACCTTGAAACTAACGACTATATGCTTACCAGCGATTACATAGAAGCAAAAAGCCTTGCTACAGTAGCACAGGAAATTATGCTGGAGGTAACAGAAAAGCAGCAGGAGGATTACTGATATGGTTAATCAGATATATATAGACAATCTTATAAAAACAGCTTTACTTGAGGATATAAACTACCTTGACACAACTACAGATTATCTTATTCCAGCAGAGCAAGAGGGAGAGGCTAAGTTTTTAGCTAAGGCAAGTGGTGTGCTGTGTGGTATTGATATTGCATTAAGAGTTTTTGAGCTTTTACAGCCAGATTTTAAATACGAGGTGTTTATAAAAGATGGCGAAAAGGTAAACGAGGGTGATATTATAGCAACAGTAAGCTGTAAAACACGCACACTTTTAAAGGGCGAGCGTACAGCTCTTAACCTTTTACAGCATTTAAGTGGTATTGCTACAGAAACAGCTCGTTGTGTAGAGCTTGTAGAGGGTACAAATGCTTCTATTGCTGACACAAGAAAAACGCTTCCTGGTATGCGTCCAATACAGAAATACGCTGTAACAGTTGGTGGTGGCAGAAACCACCGTTACAATCTGTCTGACGCAGCTATGCTGAAGGATAACCACATAGACGCAGGTGGTGGTATTACAAATGCTGTAGCTAAGCTGAAAGCAAAGCTTGGTCATATGACAAAAATCGAGGTAGAGGTTCGTAACCTTGACGAGCTTAGAGAGGCTATTGACGCAAATGTAGATGTTATTATGCTTGACAATATGAGCCCTGAGCTTATGGCTGAGGCTGTAAAAATTACAGATGGCAAAGCACTTTTAGAGGCGTCTGGTGGCATTACAAGCGACACAATCCGTGCAGTTGCAGAAAGTGGAGTAGATATTATTTCGATAGGTGCTCTTACTCACTCTGTAAAGGCGTTTGATATTTCACTTAAAATTGTAAAATAAGATATAACACAAAATTAAAACGCACTGTGCATTGTAGCATAGTGCGTTTTGTGATTTTGGTAAAAATAACTGTGCGTTGAGGGTGAAAAGTGTGAATCTTTTGAAACCTTAAACGGAGAGCTTTCAGATATTGCCTGTTATTCGATTTTAAAGAAAGATATTACATAATAAAGGAGAGATAAATAAAATGACATACGCAATTGAATTATATTTTGATAAAGAGCTTGAAGCAAAAATATTAAAGCTGGCACAAAAGCTAGCCGACAATAAATTAACCACTAAGTTTTTAGAGTGGAAAACACGCCCGCATGTTACATTGGCTGTTTTTAATGATATTGATGAAAACAGATGTGTTGAGCTGTTAAAAGGCTTTACAGAAAAGCATACACACATACCAGCTTTTCTTGACTCAGTAGGTATGTTTAATGATACAAAAACAATCTTCTTAAATCCTACAATGACAAAAAGTATGTACCAGCTTCATGCAGATTTGCATACAGCTTTAAGTGAGTTTGATACAAAGGGATGGGAATGGTATTTGCCAGACGGCTGGGTGCCACACTGTACTGTTGCTTTAACAAGAGAAGATGAAGCAGAGGTTTTCTATAAAGCAAGTGAGCTGATACTACGAGAGTTTGAAAAAATGGAGGGTAAATATACAGCTCTTGGTCTTGTGAAAATAACCTTCCCTGTAGATGAGCTTGCAGTTGTTCAATTAGGCGAGGGTGAATAATATAGTCCGATAAAAATGCCGATAAACAGAGGTTATCCTGCTTATCGGCATTTGATTTTTTATTATGCTTGAATATCTATTTTAATGCTGCCTGTAGTTGTTGATATGTTACATACGCCACCAGTAGTTGTACCAGGAACATTTACACGGCCTGTAGAAGAGCTTGTTACAAATATCTTATCGCTAAGCAATGTACCTGAAACGCTGCCTGTTGTTGAAGTAACATTCAGTTTTTCAGCGTCGCAACGGTCAAATTTAACACTACCAGTAGTAGTATCAATTACAAAGTTATTTGTAGCAATAGTATTGCTTAAAGCGATACTACCTGTAGTGGTTTCAGCCTTCAGGGTGCCACAGTTAAGGTTTGCTGCTTTTATTGCACCTGTAGTAGCAGTAATATTAACATTACCGTCTGAGTTAACCGAATTTAAGATGATAGCACCTGTTGAAGCACTAAGTGAAATTTCACCGGCAGTAAGGTTTTCAAGGTTGATTTTACCTGTGCTAAGGTTAACATATAAAAGCTCTGAAGCAGAAGCAAGACAATTTACACTTGCTGTGCTGCCGTCTACCTTGATACTGTCAAATGCGAAATTCTCAGGAATTGCAATATCACCTGTGGTTGTGTTGATAACCAGTGAGCTGTATTTCTCCTCTGGTAAATATACAGTAAGCTTTGGTGAATCTAAAGAAAAACCTATCTGGAAATGCTCGTACCATTTTCTGTTGTCTGTTTCTTTTATTGTAAGAGTTGAGTTTTTTACGGTAGTAACATGATTAACTTTTTCTGGTTCGTAGCATACAACCTTGCACTGATTATCCTCAGATGGCAAAAGCTGAATTTTTGCTATGCTTGTATCGATTGATATGTTTTCGAAAGATTCGGTTATATTGTAAGTATTAGTTATATATTTGTTAGTGTCTAGCTTTAAAAAATCAAATTTGAACACAGTCATCACTCCTATAAAAATAATTGCTCCTGCAACTACAAGTATTGTTGCTATAATAAGTCCTGTTTTTGTTGCTTTACTCATGATTAAATTACCCCTTTATAAATAAACGCTTAATACCCTGTGCGATTTTTACAGTTAAGAATGCACAGCCCTTTGTAGCCAGCTTACAGCCGAAGAAGAAGAAGATAGAAACACCAGCAATCACAGTGCTTGCACCAAGCATTGCTACACCTGCTATAGGACTGCCACCTAAAATAAAGATAAAGGTTGCTGCCAAGCATACCAGCGATGAAAATCCGAGAGCAAGGTCAACTGCCCACAAGCTTACTATTACTGACCACAAAACGATATATAGTGCGAAAAATACAGAAAATGCAGCAAGTAAAAGAGAAAGCCATAGTGGTGAGCCAAGCACTAAAAGCACAATTTCCCATACTCGTAAAGCTCTTTTTGGCTTAACCTTTTCTTTTATAAGATCAGATAGTGGTATATCTGATAAAATCTGCGATACAATTTCGTCTATAGAACCGATTTGCAGTACAGCCTCTTCCTCTGTAAACCCCTCTTCAATTCTGTCGTCAATCATTTCACTGTAAAAGCTTAAATGTTCGTTGATTTCGCTTTCAGGTAATCCGTTTAATTTGTTTTTTAATTGCTCAAGAAATTCTTGTTTACTCACTATTGATAATCCTCCCTAATTACAAATTCGTATATAGCCTCAATTTCTGTCCATTCCTGCTTGAAATCCTCTATACGGCTTCTGCCAATATCGGTAATGTGATAATATTTTCTAAGTCTGCCACCATGCTCCATTGTGTTTACTGTTAACATATCAGCCGACTCTAAACGCTTTAGAATAGTGTACAGAGTTGATTCGGACAATGTGATATATGGGTTTAAATCCTTTATGATTTTATACCCGTATGAGGGTTCGTTTTTTATTGCTGCAAGTACACATACATCTAGCAAGCCTCTTTTTAGTTGAATATCCATAGAATACCTCCTTTCTGGGGATACCCCCTGTTACAGAATACTTCCTGTTATGTAATACTCCTTACCTCGAGATACATCATATCACGAGGTATTATTTTTGTCAACGATTTTTTGGAAAAATTATTAAAAATTTTTACCACAGACAACCAACGGGTTCGTTCAGGCGTATATTGCGTTCAGTATGTTCTGGGTTATACCTTTGATTGTAAGTGGAAAAATGATATAAGTCAGAATAAGCAGTAGCCTGCTCCTGATAGAATTTAATGTAAATGCAAAACAGCAAGAGAACCGGAAAATTTCAGAAAAATCTCAAAAAACCTAGGTTTTAAGCCAATGCTACGATAAGTAGCATTGGCTTTTGGCGATTGTAAACAGGTATAGGTGGTGCTACCTGTGATTTTTGCGTAAGATGATATTGTAAGAACGAAACAACACAACGCAAATCGAAAATCAAAACATTATCGGAGGTTTTACCATGAAAGAGAAAAAGAACACAATCATAAAAGCAAGCAAGCTTAAAAAGAGCTTTCGCACAGGGGATACAGAACAGACTGTTTTTGAAAATCTTGACCTTAAAATATACAAGGGTGACTTTACAATAATAATGGGTTCATCGGGTGCAGGTAAATCTACATTGATGTATTCACTGTCTGGAATGGACAGACCAACAGCTGGTGAGGTTGTTTTTAACGGTAAAAGTATTACAGCTTTAAATGATGATAAGCTTGCAGTTTTCAGAAGAAAAAATTGTGGCTTCGTTTTTCAGCAGATTTACCTGCTTGATAAGATGAGCCTTATGGATAATGTGCTTACAGCAAGTGCTTTGTCGGGTGAAAGCAAGAGGGATTCGATTAAACGCTCAAAGGAGCTTTTCGACCTTGTGAATATTCCAGAGATAACACGCAGGAAGTTCCCTTCACAGGTTTCGGGTGGTGAGGCTCAGCGAGCAGGCATAGTAAGAGCAGTGATAAACAAGCCGGAGGTTCTTTTTGCAGATGAACCAACAGGAGCATTGAACTCCAACAACTCAACAGCAGTGCTTGATGTTTTCACTAAGCTGCACAGCGAGGGTCAGAGCATTATAATGGTAACACACGATAAGAAAACAGCACTAAGAGGAAACCGTGTGTTATATGTAAGAGATGGCAAAATTTATGGCGAGTGTGACCTTGGAGTTTACACCGAAGACAGCAAAGAAAGAGAAACACACCTTAATAGCTTTTTAACTGAGATGGGATGGTAACATGAGCAAAATATTAAATCAGATTTTATACAACCTGAAAAAAGATAAATCATCATTTGTATCCTTTGGAATAATCATAATGATAACAGCATTGATATTGAACTGTGCTGCAGTTTTAATGCTACAGGTAGATACAGCCTATGACGAAAAGCTTGTAAAGCTTAATACAGCCGATGTCAATGTGGTTGTTCCAGAAATTCAGAATACAAACGAGCTGGAAAAAAGTATAAGTGAAATCGACAGCATTGAAAAGGCTGAAAGTCACAGGGGTGTTTTTACAGAAGCAACTGTTAAGGATTTTAATGGTACAGATTTTGAAATGAACACTATCTTCTATAATATCGATAGCGAGCGTACACTGAACAGCTTTGAGCTTGTGTCAGAAACAGAAAATACAGTTGATAATCCAATATATATTCCACTATATGTGGCTCAGTTTGGTGGCTTTGAGCTGAATGAAGAAATCATTTATGCGATTGACGGTAAGCTGCACAGCTTTACTGTGGCAGGAGTTATAGAAGAAATGCAGTACGGCAACTATGGCTCATCTCTTTTATGTGCGTACCTGCCAGAAAAGGAATTTGAGAAGCTTACAGACAGCTACGACGACAAGAGTGTTGTTGAATATTCAATGAGCCTTGCCGATAATGCAAATTCTGACAGGGCTAAAGAGGATATAAGCAAAAAGCTTGAGGATAAAGGTGTGATGATGCTTTCAAGCCTTGATTGCGAAAGCGTAAAGGGTGCACGCACAATGGTGTGTGACCTGCTGATTTTGATTCTGACAGCATTTGCACTTATCATACTTGCAGTAAGTGTATTTCTGAGTAACTTCAGAGTTAAGAATGCTATTGAGTCAGAAATAGTAAATATGAGTGTACTTAAAGCCTTAGGCTATACAAGTGGTCAGATAGTAGCAGGTATTACTCTTCCATACGCTTTTGTTTCGCTATTATTTGCAATGCTTGGTGCAGGCTTGTCTTATCTGTTGTTGCCTGTGCTTTCAACAGTGCTTACAGTGCAGTCAGGTTTTTCGTTTGATATCAGCTTCGATTTACTAAGCTTTGCAGGTGTAACAGTTATTCTTGCTGGTGTGGTTGCATTCTTTACATTTATATCAGCAAGAAAAATCAAAAACACACAGCCTATTGATGGCTTAAGAGGTAATTCAGGCTCAAAGCATAGTAAGAAAAACTATTTTCCACTTGAAGAAAGTAAGGGTAATACCCAGTTGTTGCTTGTGTTAAAGCAGATTTTCGCTTGTAAAAAACAGAATGTAATGCTGTTTTTAGTATGCTTTGTGCTGACAGTGCTGATAGCCTTTTCGGGTACACTTTTCTATAATGTAGCTGTTGAGCCAGATAACTTTATGTCAGCTTTGTCGGATGAAGTACCAGATGTTATTGTTGTTCCACAGAATAATAGCGAAAACGAGCTTATAACTGTGCTGAATGACGATGATTTGGTAGAAAATGCATTGAAATATATGTCTGCCAGTGTTAAAATTGGAGATAAGGCAGTTACTGCCTTGGCTTGCGAGGATTTCTCTGAGGTGAGAAACGATGTGTGCTATGTTGGCACAAACCCGGAAAAATCAGACGAAATTGCGTTAGGAAGTGTATTTGAGGATGAATATAAAATTGGCGATACAGTTAATGTGAAGCTTAACGACACAACAAAGGAATTTAAGGTTACAGGCTTTGTACAGAGCGTAAACCTGCAGGGTGAGCTTTGCGAGTTTAGCCTTAACGGATATATGAGCCTTTGCGAAGACGAGGCTACACCATCTGTTTATGTGTATCTGAAGGATTCAGCCAATGCAGAAAAGCTTGCAGAGGAATATAAAAGCGAACATTCAGAGCTTGTAGCAGACACAGTAAATTCCTATAAGCTACAGCAGGAAGCTCAGGGTATGTATATGAGCATAACAGTTATACTTGTAGCAGTGATTTTTGTGGTGACAATTCTTATTGTACTGTTTATTCTATATATAGTAATCAAGTCGTTGTTAGTAAAAAGAAGACAGGAATTAGGCATATACAAGGCTATGGGTTACACAAGCTCACAGCTGATACTACAGACAGCAGGCTCATTTATGCCGGTTTCAATTATAGCTATTGTACTGTCAAGTGTTATGGCAATGTTCTATATGCCTTGTATATATCAGTTTATCTTCGAGGCGTTAGGTGTTATGAAAAATAACATTGAAGTTTCATTTGGGTTTTTAATGCTGTTTGCTGCAGTCCAGATTATTATTAACATTATAATAAGTATTATTTTATGTATGCCAATAAGAAAAATTTCAGCATACGCATTAATTAAGGAATAAAGAAAGGTGATTAAAATGGATTTTGGTGATAAATTAAAGCAGTACAGATTAAACGAGGGGCTTTCTCAGGAGCAGTTAGCAGAGAAAATAGGTGTGTCCCGTCAGGCAATAACAAAGTGGGAGACTAAGCGTGGTCTGCCTGATGTAGAAAATATGATTATCCTTGCAGAGATTTTCAAGCTTACCCTTGATGAGCTTGTGCTTGAGGAGGTAAAAAAGCAGGAAGAAAAGCCTGTAGTTTTTGAAAGTGAAACAGTTTATGATATCGACACTCAGAAGCATTTTGATATTTGCTTAGGTGGTGCAAGAAGAATAACTCTGAAAACAGGTGCAGACGAGAAAATTCACATCAGACTGTCCTCCGACACCCTATCTGATATTGGCTCGCTATTCAAGATTAAGCTTGACGAAAAGAAAAACAAGCTGGATGTTGACCTTATGAATAAAAAGGGTGTAAGCCGTTTTGAGGCACAGGAAAGTGTGGATATTACACTTTTACTTCCAGAAAAATTCACAGAGCATACAGAGGTAAGTGCAAGCGTTAAGGAGTTATTCTTAGAAGATTTACGCCTTAGCAGACTTGAGTATGACGGTGACGCAGAGAAGATTTACATTCGTGATGTAGAGGGTAGCATAGAGCTTACCTCAAAAACAGACTACGAAATATTTATTTCTGGTAGCTGCACACAGCTTGATGTAAATCAGTTCAAAGCAAAGGCAGTTGTACACATTGAAGAGCTGGAGAGCTACAAGCTTTTGAATAACGGCAGAAAGTGCAATGTTATTACCCGTAAAAACGGAGAATTGGTTGAGCTTGAAGAAAACGAAAACGCACCAAACACAATCAGCACATCAGGTATCTTCTCTGAGCTGATTGTTGAGGTTGAGAGATAGAGCTGAGCTGGATTGTGAGGCTATAGTCAGGAGCGATAAATAAAAACGCTTATCTTTCTGGCAATGTAAGAAAGATAAGCGTTTTTGTTTTTATGAAATATGCACATATATGTAGAGTGTAAATAGTGCAGGTTCACAAGTGGGTGTGTTTGATTTTTGTGTTATTTGCATATAAGTTAAATATCTTTTTATTGAAAAAAATGAATATAGCAAAAAACGATTGAAAAAAGTACACAAAAGTGTTAATATTTAGTAACAATTTTTTGCATAATGATAATGAGGAAGATGATTTAGTGACAGATAAAGAACTGAAAAAGCTTAGCAGGCTGGAGCTTCTTGAACTTCTTCTGGCTGAAAGTCGTGAAAACGAGAGGCTAAGGGCAGAGCTTGAGCAGATAAAACAGGAAAACAGTATGCATAACAGCGTACAGCGTCTGAATGAAATATCAGAAAAGCTTGATGAAACTTTACAGAAGCTTTATTTAGTAGCTGGTAATACTGATAAAGTGAACGAAGCTTCTGCTGAAACAGCTGACGAGGGTACAAAAAAAGATTAAAGGTGTAAAACCGGCTTGTTATAATTTGATGTCAGCAAACATCATAAATATAATGAAATATCAGGATATCCTGATACGCATAGAACACGCTTTAAAACAGATAACTTTTTATATACCCTTGGGAGGAGTTAACAGTAAATGACATTCAAAAGAAAGGTTGATTATACAAGCTTTCCTACCTCGGAGCAGATAGAAGCAGCAATTTTAAAAACAAGGTACAGACAGAAATATAAAAAGGTGCTGAAAAGCACGCTGTCTTCGTTGATTGTTGTAGCAGCAGTAGCTGTGCTTATAGCTACACTTGTGCTGCCTGTTCTGCAGATTCAGGGCAGCAGTATGGAGCCTACACTGAACGATGAAGAAGTCGTTGTTCTTATAAAAACATCAAAACCAGAAAGAGGGCAGCTGTGCTGTTTTTCATATCAGAATAAACTTCTTATAAAACGAATAATAGGTATACCAGGAGATACTATAAACATAACCGATGACGGCTATGTTTATGTTAACGATGTTCTTCTTGATGAGCCGTATATTCTTGACCGTGCATTAGGTGAGTGTGATGTCACTTTTCCTGTACATGTGTCAGATAATCATTATTTTATACTCGGTGACCATCGTTCTACATCAATCGACAGCAGAAGCTCTTCAGTAGGACTTGTAGACACCGAACAGATTGTAGGTAAAATTTTCTTCAGAATCTGGCCTTTAAGTGAATTTGGTAGTGTAGATTATCATAAGGATAATGGAGAATAGATTATAAATTAAAGCGATAGCATTGGAAGGGGGTAGATATATGGCAGGACTCAATAAAGAATATTTGAAAAGCCACAGATTATTCAGAATACGAAATAAAAATATCGCTGTCATATTCCCTCTGGCTGCAATTTCAGTTGCGATTATTGTGTTCTGGTGCCTTAAGCTTGTTGGTATAACCGTTACAAGCGAAGCCCTGTGCGAGCTTGAGGAGCATACTCATATCAGCACCTGCTACAGTGATGGTGAGCTTGTATGTTTAAAGCCTGAGCATAGTCATTCTTCAGAGTGCTTTCCTGAAAACAGCGTTGATGTTGAAACATCATACGACTGGAAGGAAACCTTTGAAAAAGTGGCAATGACCAATAATGTTGCAGAAAACCTTGTTGCCGTAGCAGGCACACAGGTAGGATATACAGAAAGCCTGCAGAATTATGAATTTGATGCATATGCAGAAAAACACAGCTACACACGCTACGGCGAGTGGTATGGTAGCCCTTATGGTGAGTGGAACACATTGTTTGTTTCGTTCTGTATGGATTATGCTAATATCAATAATTCAGAATCATTCATAAGTGCTTCTGCCGAAAGTATGAGGTGTGCATGGTCTGAAAAAAATCTTTATTTTTCAGCAGATGAGTACAGTGGCTCAAGAGGAGATGTTGTCTTTTTTGATGAAGACTCTGACCAGAAGGCTGACCGTACAGCTATAGTTGTTCATAAGAACGAAAGCGTTCTTGTTGCAATCGAAGGCGATGTTAACGGTGCTGTAGAAGATATGGTTTATAAGGATTTTGACGATATTTTAGGATACGGCAAAACAAGTAGACTTTACGCAGCAGATTATATTGAAAATTCAGAGGAATATTCAGACAGAGAGTCAGTAAAAGTACCTGAGCCTTCAGGTGAAGTAAATAAATATATTCCGAATATTACAGCAGAGCCTGCCATGTTCAGAATGACAAAGGATACATTACAGTCAGGTGTAAGCAATAGTGATGCATTGACCAGAGTTACTGTTGTTGATGATGGCATTACATACACATCAAATCTTGAACAGGAGCTTGTTAATGTTGCCATCAAAACTAAGTCGGGCTTAGAGCTTAGCAGTGGTTCAATCGTTTATCTTGGTGAAAGCTATGTGGTTTCTCTGGGCTTCAGCGAAATCAACACAGGCAGCGAATGGATTCAGTTCAGACATGACGAAAACGGCTACCTTACATATCAGGTGCCAGCAAATCTTAAATATGACCCTTTTGACGAGTGGGAAACAATTTCTGTAAAAACAGAAAACGGAACCATGTCTAATGTAGGTGAATATTACCTGGACGAAACAGGCTTGCTTAAGGTTCGCTTTTACAAGGATGAAAATGGTGTAAACTTTGTTGAAAAATATTCAAATGTTGAATTTACCATTGATTTTAATGCTACTGTGGCTGAGTCGGAGGCTGGTGCTACTACAGAAATCAAGTTTAACGATAAGCTTGATTTACAGCTGGTTGTTGATGGTAACGCAACAATGGATGTTTCAAAATCGCATGGCCAATACAACCCTGATGATAACACAATAGATTATACCGTAAGAGTAGAAGTAACCCATGGTGTTGTAAAAGGCTTAGTTATTGATGACCAGATATGGGATAGCCACTATACACTCAGGGATACAATTTTGGTAACCGACCTTGACGGAAATATTATTAACCCTCAGCCTGTAGTTTCAGATCACCCTTTATACGGAAATGGTGCAGACGAAGGCTTCAGACTTTCAGGTTTTCCAGATTGTTCTGCGGGTAATGGTTTTTTGATTACATATAAAACGCAGATTTACGACTATCTCCTTTCACAAGAAAAGATTGGAGTATGGAATGGCGTAGATGCATCAGGTTCGAATGCAGTTGATGGAAATGTTTATGTGTGGTCAGAGGACTGGCAGGAAATTCAACCTGAGAAAATGAAGAAAACGGGCCAACAGGTAGTTCTCGAAGATAAGAACGGTAACAAGATTCCTGTTATTAAGTGGAATGTTGAAATAAGAAAAAATAACGACGACCTGCAAGGTACAGTTGTTATCGATACCCTTGGTGACGGATTGGCTTATTATAAGGGAGAGCCTATCCGTATTGTTCGCTATGATGAATGGGGTAATTGGCTTCCTGATGATTACATCAGCTGGGATAAAGTTACTGTTAACGGCAGCTCTATGAGCTTTGCACTTCCTAAGGGTAACTCCTTTGCTATAACATACTATACAACCTACGAAACACCAGTTGGTGGTGATGCTGTAAGCTACACAAACAGTGTAAGAGCAACAATCAACGGTAAAGTGGAACAAGCCGGAGGCTCTGCAGAGGTTGTAGGCTTTGTTCCATATGTAACCAAAAGTGCAAGAGGCGATGACGGAGAGTTTGTTTATTTCACAATTGAGGCTGATGTTCCTGCAACTATTAAGGATGTAGGAGGATTTTATCTTACAGATTTCGCTCAGTTTTGGGGCTACGGTTCACAGGACGGAGTTCTGTATGTTGAAAATTTCCCTCAGGAAATGATTATTACAGCAACAACAGCAGGTGGAGAAACCATAACATTCCAGCCGTATCAGGAGGGTGGAACTATAGAAAATACCTATATCGTGGTTGCTCCTGTCAAAGGTGAGAAAAAGGACAGAATGCACAGCTTCAATGTTTTCTTCAATACGGCTGTTGCTGATATTCATTCTTCAAAATGGATTCTTTCAGAAGAGTCTAAGCTGAAAATCACCTATAAAATACCGTTTGATGCTAAAACAGGTATTGAATGGGAGGGTGATTTGACAGGTGACCTTACTGTTGGAGATGTGCTTCTTGATGGTCACAAGCTGACAAACGACGCTTACCTGAATTATACTCCTGCTACTTCAGGCAGAGGTACAGCTAGCTATGATTATGCACCAAAGATAGATAAAAAATCACTGGTTAACGAGAACGGTATAATAGATTATACCGTAGAGTTCAATAACTCGATTCCTGGTACAAACGGCGAAGAAGGTTATATGAACAAGAATATAGAAAATATGGTGTTCAACGATATCTTCGATGCAAGGCTGGAGTATGTACCTGGTTCACTGGTTGTAACAGCTTATTCTCCACAGAATAAAGATATGTGGATTGGTAAGTACCGATACACAGGTACTGTAACAGGCAACAGTATTCAAGCCAATGCAAAGAATTTTACTTTTGTTGCACATAACGATGCAGCTGATATAAATATAAAAAATAAGATTTCGGGAGCAGCAACATTTAAAGATTATTATCAACAGCTTGATTCAGGTGGCAGATTTGTGTTCACCTATAAACTGAAGGTCTGTGATGAATACCTTTATACCACAGAGTATGCTCAGTTATATTTTGATAATGCGGCAGAGGTTACATGGGATAACGGTGGTTCATCAGGTATTGCTGAAGAAGAATCAGAATTCTATACCGGTCTTATACACAAGCATGTTAAGCAGGATGATGAAAAGCTGGATTTCCAGGTGCACATTAACAGAAACGCTCTTGACATAGTCGAGGGTCAGGACACCTTGATTGTGCGTGATACAATGACACCTAACCTGTCTGTTTATTGGGATTCAATCAGATTGATATACGAGAACAGCGATGGTACATGGGTGGATTTCAACTCTTCTGAAAGCAAATACAAATACACAGTAGCCTACGACCTTGAAACAAACGCTATGTTGTTTGAAGTGCCAGACGGTCTGCACATAATAATTGACTACACCACTCTGATAACAGAAAGTGGATATGTAGCAGTTAAAAACTCGATAGAGGTCGGTGGTAAGGCTCATGTTTCTGATGTTGTTGACGCACATTTTCAGGTGAGTGAGCATAGTGGTGGTGCTTCAGGTTCTAACAATAAAATCACCCTTCTGAAACAGGACGGTTTAAGTAATGCTCCGTTACCAAATGCAACCTTCCTGCTTTACGGACCTATGGGAGACCCTGACGCAGTGCCTCCTGCCGGAGCATATCAGAATATTACTGATAAGGATGGCAAACCACTCAGACTTATCGGTACCTACACAACAGGTGATGATGGTACTGTGGTTATAGAAACTCAGTATCTTACACGAGGTGGACCTTATGCTCTTGTAGAGCATATTGCTCCAGCAGGGTATGAAATACTGGAAGAGCCAGTATATTTCTACTACTACGACCAGGACCCTGACGGAGTAATACAGTCCGTTACCACTCTTATTGCAGTTGAAAACTTCGCAGGAAGCTTTATTATACCTGCAACAGGTGGTATAGGTATATATAATATGGCTAAAATTGGTGGTGCCCTTGTGGCAGCTCCGGTTTTATATAGTTTGATTCGTCGAAAGCGTGAAAGGAGGTTAACGCACTGATCTCCTGAAATAAATGGAAACGGATTCGACGAAGAAAACAAAACGAAATGTTAAATTTTAAATAAAAAAGAGAGGAAGAAAATTATGAAAAAACTATTTACATTTCTATTGTCAATGGTACTCATTTTCTCAATGGGTACAGTAGCTTTTGCTGCAGGTTCAGGTACTATCACAATCGAAAACGCAGAGGACGGAGCAGAGTACAAAATTTACAAGATGCTTGATTTTGCACCTTCAAGTGCAGATAGTAGCAAAGGTATTTACACAATCGAAGAAAATTGGGAAGACTTTTTTACAACAGCACCTGCTACAGACTTTTTTAATGTTGTAACTTCAGGTGGTCAGGTAACAGTTGTACTAAAAAAAGGCGTAACAGAGGTTAATCAGACTCTTGCACAGGCAGCAATTGCTTACGCAAAGAAAAACAGCGATATTGCTCCAGCAGCCAAGATTACAGCAGACGCTGCAAAAGCTGGTGAGACTACAACAATCAAGTTTGAAAATCTTGAGCTTGGTTACTATGCAATTGATACTTCTCTGGGTATTCTTTGTGCTCTTACAAACACAAACACCGATTTCACTGCAGCAGAAAAGAACGAGAAGCCTGACATCAACAAGTATGTTCAGGAAGACAGAGATAACAGCTGGGGTGAGGTAAACGATGCTGATATTGACCAGGTAGTTAACTTTAAGTCAACAGTTACTGTTGGTGATGGTCCTACAAACTATGTAATGCACGATAAAATGGATAAGGGCCTTACATTCAATAACGATGTTGTTGTTAAACTTGACGCTGATAATTCAGTAGTTAGCAAATCAAACTACACAGTAACAGTTTCTCCAGCAGACGGAGATACATTTGATGTTGCATTTAACGACGCTTTCATCGCTGACCAAAAGGGTACAACATTTACTGTTTACTACTCAGCAACTCTAAATGAAGATGCTAACATAGTAACTGATGGTAACGACAACACAGTTTACCTTTCATACGGTGAAGATAACAAATGGGAAACAAAAGAAGACACAACAACAACTTACACATGGAAGTTTGATGTTTTCAAGTTTGCTAAGGAAGGCGAAAACAAAATAAGTCTTGCAGGTGCTGTGTTCAAGCTTGTTGACGAAAATGGTGATGATGTGAAGTTCACAGCAGTATCAACTAACACTTACAAGGTTGATAAAGATGGTACAGTTGATAAAATCGAAACTGAGACAGACGGTAAGTTTGAGATAGTTGGTCTTGATGAAGGTACATATATGCTTCACGAGGAGAAAGCACCAGAGGGCTATAACAAGCTTGCTAACCCTGTTGCTGTTGAAATTAAGAGCGAACACAGTGACGACACTCTTACAGCTTCATATAAAATTGAGGGTCTTGAGGATGGAAAAACAACAATTGAGGTAGAAAACAAAACTGGTGGCCTGTTCCCAAATACAGGTGGCATTGGTACAACAATCTTCTATGTTGTTGGTAGTCTGCTGATGGTTGGTTCAGCAGTTATCTTTGTAACAAAGAAAAGAATGTCTACATTTTCATAATATGATAACAGATTGACGGCTTTGAAAGCCTGAAAGATTTTATCTGCGACAAATAATCGGAATTTTAAAATGAACCCCTATCAGCACTATGCTGGTAGGGGGTTTCCCTTAAAATTTTGACCGTTGCTACCGATTTTTCGGTATTGACGCTGAAAATTTTAAAGAAAACAAAAAGATGTATTATGGAAGAAAACAGCAATAAAAAAGTAAAAAAGAAAAAAAGTGCTCTGAAATCAACAATAATATTGGTAACGGTGTTTCTTACAGGCTTCTGTATTCTGCTTTATCCTGCAGTAAGCGATTTCTGGAACGAAAAAAGGCAGTCTAAGGCTATTATGAACTATGATGATATGATTGATGGCTTTAAGCCAGAGGACTTTTCTGAGTATTTCAGAAAGGCAGATGAGTATAACAGCAAGCTGAAGAAAATCTCTATGCCGTTCTTAGGATATTCAGAGCTTGAGCAGGAATACTACTCTGTTCTTGATGTAAACGGCAATGGAATGATGGGGTATGTTACAATTGATAAAATCAAGGTACAGTTGCCGATTTATCACGGAACAAGCGACAAGGTTCTTAACTCTGCAGTAGGACATCTGGAGGGTTCAAACCTGCCAATAGGTGGAGAAAGTACACACAGTGTGCTGTCAGCTCACAGAGGCTTGCCATCTGCCAAGCTGTTCACAAACCTTGATAAGGTTGATGTTGGTGATATCTTCACAATAACAATTCTCGACAGAACCTTAACCTATCAGGTTGATCAGGTGATGGTTGTTTTGCCAGAGGAGACAGATGAACTGAATGTTGTAAACGGAGAAGATTACTGCACGCTTGTAACCTGTAGCCCGTACGGTATTAATACTCACCGTTTGCTTGTAAGAGGAACAAGAATTGAAAATATAGAGGGCCCTAAGAAGATTAAGGTTGTTACCGAGGCATATCAGATTGACCCACTTATTGTAACACCTGTGGTAGCAATTCCTATGCTTGCTGTATGGCTTATTTATCTTTTGATTGAGTCCTTGAGAGCAAAAAAGAAAAGTAAAGAACAGGCTGGTAATAACGAAGATAAGCAATAGAAAATTCAAGGAGAGTGAAGGCTTGAATTTTTTGCAGTGCTATTTGCAGAGCATATAAGCCTTAACGATAGTGAGGAATAGTAAAAAAAAGGATACCGACATGGTATCCTTTTTTAAGCTTGCAGCCTTCACAGGTTCAAGTCCACAGAGTTTTTGAGTATAAAAGAAAAAAGCCAGTAAACAAATGCTTACTGGCTTTTCTATGGTCGAGGTGACAGGACTTGAACCTGCGGCATCTTGGTCCCAAACCAAGCACTCTACCAAACTGAGTTACACCTCGATAAGTATTAGGTTTATGCTGTTATCTCGACAGCTTCTATATTATATCGTATCAGGACGGTTTTGTCAACACTTTTTTGAAAAAATGCTTTGTTTTTTTAGTTTGTTTTTGCAGGTTAATAATGCTGAAGCTGGATTGCTTTTTGTTTTAACAGGGGTGTCAATCGTTAAAAAAGATTAACACCCCTGTTATTATACTTTAATAAATTGTTATAAAGTGATATCAGCCCAGCTCTATCATTTTATCTATGCATTTTCTTGCTTTTGTCATAGTGTCGTCATCAAGTGTGATTTCTTCGCCGCCACTGCCTATAATTGTGCGATATACATCTACAAGAGTAGTTGCCTTCATGTCTGAGCAGATAAGCTCCTTAGAAAGTGCATAGAAGGTTTTATCAGGACACTCATAAGCAAGGTGCTGTGCAATGCTTATTTCTGTGCCGATAATAAACTCTTTTTTGTCAGACTTTACGGCGTAATCCATAATTGCAGAGGTAGAGCCTATAAAGTCAGCGTATGCTACAACTTCGGCTGTACATTCCGGATGAACTAACAGCTCTGCCTGTGGGTGAAGCTCCTTGGCTGTTTTAGCGTCTAGTGCTGGAATACTTGCGTGAATAGGACAACCACCGTTAAGAAGCTTTATGTTCTTTTCTGGCACCTGCTTAGCCACATAGCTGCCAAGATTGCAGTCAGGGATAAACAGAATGTTTTTATCTGGCAGATTCTTTACTATTTTTACAGCAGAAGCAGATGTTACGCATACATCGCAGACTGTTTTTAGTGCTGTAGTTGTGTTTATATATGCTACTACAGTGTAGTCAGGGTATTCATCTTTAACCTTCTGAATCATTTCCTTATCCATTTGCTCTGCCATAGGGCAACCAGCAACAGGGTTAGCAAGGTATACTGTTTTTTCAGGAGAAAGCAGCTTTACAGTTTCTGCCATAAATCTTACGCCACACATAATAACAGTTTTCTGTGGTACCTTTGTAGCCAGTACACTAAGCTGGAATGAATCGCCCATATAATCGGCGATTTCTGTTATTTCTTTTGTCTGATAGCTGTGTGCCAATATGCAGATGTCTTTTTCTTTTTTTAGCTTGATAATTTCTTCCTGAAGCTCTTTGATGTTCATTTTAAAACTCTCCTCCTGATACTTCGTAACGCTTGTGATTGATGTTTTTTGAATTTGTTTATGCTATTCAACTTAAATATAAGAATACCGACACTGCAAAAACAGCGTCGGTCAGGCGTCTAAATCCTTGCAATATCAAGTTGCAAATTTAATTCTTATATTTTCTATATTGTCTATATGATACACGAAATGTATAAATTTGTCAAGGTAACACAAATGCTGAATCAGCGATAGTGTATGCCAGATTTGCGTGTATTAAAAGGTGGGGTGTGAAAAAGTAAGGATTCCTGATAGGTGTCAGATATTTCATACAGAATAATACAAAGAGCTTTTCCTTCGGTAGCAGGTGAGGTGCTTCTTGTGTATTTTACGATTGGTCTGCCATAAAAAAGTGAATATTGAAAATCGGTGCATTCTATTGTATCGTCTGGATTTTCCAGCTCTATAACAGAAGCACCCAGACCATGGTCCTTAAAAAATCCGTTATCATATGTATCGTTAAAGTTAACAATGTCACTTAGCCTACGCTCACGGTGAGCAAAATCCTTTCGTGTGATAATTGTACTATACGAAATAAAAAGAAATATGCTTTCTGTTAACTGTTGATCAGGTATATGATATAGCTGCCGGAGTTGCCAGAAGAGGTGGCATACAGGTTAAAAGCTTTTCTTCCTCTGCCTTGTCAACCTCAAACACCAGAATACAAAATGCACCTTCTTCTTCAGTAGCGAATGAATTTGACTTAGGGTGTGGTATTGTATAGTCTACAAGGAGTCGACCAAATGCTTCGGAATACTTAAATCCTGTAACCTC
Organism: Acutalibacteraceae bacterium; assembly: GCA_036301785.1. Lineage (GTDB taxonomy): Bacteria > Bacillota > Clostridia > Oscillospirales > Acutalibacteraceae > CAG-964. Next base: position 19,444 of record JAXJDU010000286.1, read on the forward strand.
TACGGTGTCAAAAGGGTGTCGGATTTTGATAGCCGAGAAGTAAAGAGATTTTTTCTTGAAAAATTCTTCGTCATATCGTCCATGGAAGTTTACTACTTCACCAAATTTAAAACCAGCTACCTCCAGCTCGTTTAAAGATTCCAGAGTTACTTCACCAGCTTTGCCTGTAACACTTCTTACACCTGTGCATGACGCTGCCAGTGTTTCAGTGAAATCTGCAAATTGTCTGACCTCGCCAAGCTTAAGTGTAGGTACATCTTTATTATTTCCAATATTTTCTATATAGTAATGGTTTTCGTTGGTGGGTTTATAGCGATATCCAACGGTTGATATATAAATATAGCTAGTGTCAAAATCAAGTGGACGTAAAGTGACTATATCTGTTTGAATAAATATTACAGAAACAAAAATACAGATTGCTAATTTTAGTAATATTTTTGACTTTAAAAAAATAAGCACATATATAGAAAAGACTATACTGAATACAAACGAAAATTTAAGTATCCCTGGAATGTCAAAGTGATATATCAGAAACATTACGACAATAGTTATAATCTCGCCTGATATTAACATTATTATATTTGTATATGACAGAGCATGAAATGTATGCTTTTCAAGTATGTAAAGGCCAATGCCCATCAGTATGATTAAAGTAGTTATAATCAAAGGGAAGACAGATATAAACAGTGGGAACTGTAGCATTAACCGATATATAATAAATATAGCACTTTGTGATAAAAGTATAAACAGCAGTGCAAAAGCAACTTTTGTGAGTTTGGCAAAGTTTTTGTGACGGGTTTCTACCTCCGGGAGTTGCTCATATACTTCTGGTATTTGTTCTATGGCGGAGTTATCAGCACCGAATACTGGTATTTTTTTTAGCTGGCTTATGTCCTTTTCAGGAGCTGGCTCGTATGCTATTGGTGTTGATACGTCAGTATTATCGGCACCGAACATTCTGATTTTTCTGTATTCGCTCGTGTCGTTTATGTTGTTCATCTCGTTTATGTCATTTGTGTTGTTCTTTTTGTTTTTTATCCAGTTCTTTATAAACATTAATTACACTTCCTTTATTATGGTTTTATATAGTGTTGTTGTGTCAGCACAAAAATTAACGGTAGTTTATAACAGCGTTTTTCATCGAGAAGCCTGCCATCTTATCCAGTATCTCCTTTTCGTTACTTTTTGAAACCTCAAGCAGAATAATACATATTGCTCTTTCGTCTTCGTTTGCAGGTGTGGTTGCAGATGAATCGGTTTGGTTGTATGTTATGTATGGTTTGCCGAATAAAGTAGCATATTTATAATCAGTAAGCTCTACAGTGTCATCTGGATGCTGAAGCTGAATATACGATATAAAAAGAGAATTATCCTTAAAAAACTCATCATCATATCTGCCGTCTACATTTATAAAATCGCCGTATCTGAATTTTTCCAGAAATTTTGTATTCAGAAACTCTAAACCGTTACCTGTGTCATCTCCGTCAGTACATTGTACGCTCCAGCCGTAGGTTGACAGGGTTTCGGATAAATCTCTTATTTCGTTAAGCCTTTTATCATCAACTGAAGATTCCTCTGCGTTATTTTCAAAATAAAAATTATTTTCATCATTGAGTTTATCGTGGTATCCACCAGTTGATATGTATATATATCGAGGGGTAAATTCAAGGCTGTGCAGAGATACAGTATCGGACACAAAAAGTGTCAATGCGATTATAGCACACATTGCTAACCTGAATTTTAACCCGGCTTTTACAAACCCAAGAATATACACAGCGAAAACTATACTGAATATAGCTGTAAAGGTTATCAGCCACGGTACTTCGAAGAAATACATAAGAAACATTCCAACAGAAAGTACACTTTCGCCAATGATTAATGCTATCAGGTTTGAAAAAGAAAACAAATCACTGGTGTTTTGTTCATATCGGTAAATAGCAACAATAATCAGCATTATAGCAATTTCTATAAGTAAAGGCGAAATCTGCATAAATAGTGGCTGTGGTGTAAGTACTCTGTATGTAAGAAATAAAACGCATTGAGTTAACAGCAAAAATAACAGAGCAAACGCAGCGAGTGTTAATATCTGGAATTTTTTGTAACGAGCTTTAACCTCAGGAGGTGGCTCGTAAGCCTGTGGAGGAGTTGGAATGAAGGAATCACCTTCGCCATACTGTCTTATTTTTCGGGGTCCTCTTGTATTATTCATAGTCAGTAATACACTTCTTTCTTGAATATTAATAAAAGTTGCACTAATAATAATATATTAGTGTTACAGGGGTTGTCAATAAGAAGCTTGTACAAAGAAATTATATTGACGAAACCTGAAAGCTGGTTATAATATTAGTATAAAATATCTGTAAAGGAGGTTGTTTTAATGAACAGAAATATAGATAATCTGGTAGACCTGATTCTGGATAGCTATAATAAGTACGACGCTACCAAAAGAATAGATGAGGATAATATAGTTCATAAAGAGACTCTTATAAAGCTTGTTGAAGAGATACGCAAGCTGCTTTTTCCTGGTTTTTTCGACAATAACAAGGTACGCTCTGAATATCTTAAATTTTTAGTTGGTGAACGCCTTGAGTTTATACAGCACAACCTGAAAACACAGGTTGCACGAGCTTTGGGTAATAATGAATTTTGCAAGGATTGTGAACGCACTGCGATTATGGCAAGGGCAGACGAGATTGTGTATGAGTTTATTGCTAAGATACCACTTATAAGAGAATATTTAAGCACAGACATTCAGGCTGCCTTTAACGGTGACCCTGCTGCACAGAATACTGACGAAATTATTTTCTGCTACCCTGGAGTATTTGCTATTACTGTGTATAGAATTGCTCACGAGCTGCATTTGCTTGGTGTGCCTATGATACCAAGAATTATAAGTGAGTATGCTCATGGTATTACAGGTATAGATATTCACCCAGGTGCAACAATCGGTAAATACTTCTTTATCGACCATGGTACAGGTGTAGTAATTGGTGAAACTACAATCATTGGAGAAAATGTAAAGATATATCAGGGTGTTACTCTTGGTGGTCTTTCAACACGAAAGGGTCAACAGCTTAAAGGGGTTAAGCGACACCCTACAATCGGAAACAATGTTACTATATATTCAGGTACATCTGTGCTTGGTGGTGAAACAGTTATAGGTGACGGAGCAACTATTGGTGGTAATGCATTTATAGTAAGCTCGGTTGAGGCTGGTATGAAGGTAAGCATAAAAGCACCTGAGCTTCAGTATATTCCTAATATAGATAAGGATAAGAAATAAAAATAAAAATAAAAAAAGCCCGAATCATATAGCAGAATGATTCGGGCTTTTAGTGTATAAAGCTGTGTTAAGTGTCAGGATATCTTGAACGGAAATTCTTTCTGTATTCCAGAGGAGTAATACTGAAAGCTTTTTTAAATTCACGGTTGTACAGAGAAATGTTGTTATAGCCACACGCAATAGCTATATTAAGCACGGTGTCGTCAGTATCCTTCAGCATTTGCTTTGAGGAGTCCAGTCGGTATTGGTTTATAAATTTTTTGCAGGTTGTACTTGTGTACTCTTTAAATATACTCATAAACCTACTTTTGCTGAAGCCAGCGTTAAATGCAAGCTCCTCTACTGTTAATGGGTAAGCATAATTTTCTTCTATATATGCTATAGCATCTCTTACTGCAAGGTAGTTTTTATCTGCTACAGTTGAATGAGTTTTAATTTTTACATAATCAAATTCGTACAGGCTTATAAACAGAGAATAAAGGCAATTCATTATTTTCAGCTGATTAAAGGCAGGCCTTTCGGTTGCAAGCTTTGCAATCTGTAAAATGCAGGCTTTCAGCTCGTCATAGCCTTTGTCAGTGGTGCGTATTACATAGGGGATAGACACTGTACGGTTTATAAATGGTGTAAAATATTTCTGCACGCTTGCTTCTCTGTTTGTAGGGCATAGTACCTCGGCAGCAAAAACGATTGTATGCATTTCTATTTTTGGTGTTTCGGCTTGTCCAAAATGAATTGACTGCGAAGGAATAATAAGAATATCGCCTTCGTTTACCAGTACCTCGGTGTTATTTATTGTGGTAGAGGTTGAGCCTTTTTCGAACATCTGAATTTCTATTTCGGTGTGCCAGTGAGCGTACATTTTTAGCTCTTCTTCATCAGATGTATTTACATAGTAATATCTGATAGGCATACCGAAATTTTCGGTATCTATTCTTTCTTCAAAAACATCACAGGGTGAAAGATTTTTGATTGAAAAATTATTGTACAAATCCATAGCGACACCTCCCAGATAAGAAATGTTATATTCAAATTTAATATAACACTTTAATAAATTAACATAGTAATGCTAAAATTAATTATACTAAAATAATCAGATAAAAACAACTTTATTTTTTCACGATTTACTGTTAACTAAAAGTGAGTTTTTTAAGCAGTTTTTATTCAGGTATAAATATTTTAACCATTTTCAGAAAATTTAAAGCATACTGATAAAAAGCAGAAAGAAAAAAGCTCGCTTATCGCGAGCCTTTTTCGATTATTTATGGTTGAAAATTATTTGAGTGTGAGCTGATTAAATTGCAACAGGATATATTAACTAAAAAACAAGTGTTAAATGCAAGTATGTAAGCCTTTAATGTAAGACGATTAATCCTTATTGCTTTATAATAATAACATAACAATAACAACAAAATAACAACAAATCATTTAAATCTCCTTTTATACCTCATAAAATGATTGTGTGAGAGGTGCATAGGCTTTGTATGTACCTCTCGAAACAATTATACACAAGAAATTGATAAAAAGAGGCTGTTATCTGATTGCTGACATAATATAAAAAAGCTCAACTACATTGTGTGGTTGAGCTTTTTTCCTGCGTTTGTTAAGTTGTATAGAATAAAAATATTGTATTATATAAAAAGCAAAAGAACCACAGCATTTCCGATCCCTGTGGTTCTTTTTCATCCTCTGCTTTTCCCTCAAGTGTATCTCGCCTCATACACAAGTATATTTTACCATACAGGCAAAGCAAAAGTCAAACTATATTTTAAAAATCAGAATATAAAATTATTCTGTGATAGACTGAATAAGTCCACCCTTTTTGATGATGTTCTGAATAAACTCAGGGAATGGCTCTGCCTGATAGGTTTTGCCTGTTGTTTCGTTTGTGATAACACCTGTGTCAAAGTTTACATCTACAACATCGCCTGCTTTAATGTCGTGTGCAGCTTCGTCGCACTCTAAAATTGGTAAACCGATGTTAATAGCGTTTCTGTAGAAAATTCTTGCGAATGTTGATGCAATAACACAAGAAATACCAGAAGCCTTTATTGCTATTGGTGCGTGCTCTCTTGATGAGCCACAGCCAAAGTTTTTCTCTGCAACCATAATGTCGCCAGCCTGTACATTTTTAGTGAAGTCAGCGTCAATATCCTCCATACAGTGAGCAGCAAGCTCTTTGTGAGAGGCTGTGTTTAAATATCTTGCAGGGATGATAACATCTGTATCAACATTATCGCCATACTTATGTACTCTACCTTTTGCGTTCATTTATAATCAATCCTCTCTTTCTTATTCTGCACAAACTGCGTTAGGGTCTGCAATATAGCCAGCAATTGCACTTGCAGCTGCTACAGCTGGGCTTGCAAGATAAATTTCTGAATCAATATGACCCATTCTGCCTACAAAGTTTCTGTTTGTTGTAGAAACAGCTCTTTCACCCTGAGCCAGTACGCCCATGTGACCACCAAGACATGGACCACAGGTAGGTGTAGAAACAATTGCACCAGCGTTTACAAAAATGTCAAATAAGCCCTCGTGCATTGCGTCCAGCCAGATTTGCTGTGTGCCTGGGATAATAATGCAACGAACACCCTTAGCGATTTTCTTGTCCTTCATAACCTCAGCAGCAGCTCTCAGGTCAGAAATTCTACCATTTGTACAAGAACCGATAACAACCTGCTGAATATCTATTTTTTCTACCTCGTCGATAGTCTTTGTGTTTTCTGGAAGGTGTGGGAATGCAACAGTTGGCTTCAGCTGTGACAAATCGATTGTGTACTCCTCGTCGTATTCTGCGTCATCATCAGCAAAATACTCAACAGCTTCACCCTGGAATCTGCCGTTTGTGTACTCTCTTGTGATGTCATCAACAGGGAAGATACCATTTTTTGCACCAGCCTCAATAGCCATGTTTGCAATACATAGTCTGTCGTCGATGTTCAGATACTGTAAGCCTTCACCCATAAACTCCATAGACTTATACAAAGCACCGTCTACGCCAATCATGCCGATGATGTGAAGAATAACATCCTTACCACTTACATACTTCTGTGGTTTGCCGATAAGGTTGAATTTAATAGCAGAAGGTACTTTAAACCAAGCCTTACCACTTATCATACCAGCAGCCATATCTGTAGAGCCTACACCAGTTGAGAATGCACCCAACGCACCATATGTACATGTGTGAGAGTCTGCACCAATGCAAAGGCTACCAGGGCCTACAAGACCTTTTTCTGGCAGAAGTGCGTGCTCAATACCCATTTCGCCAACATCCATAAAGTTTTTGATGTCGTACTTGTTTGCAAAGTTTCTTACCTGCAAGCAGTGCTGTGCAGATTTAATATCCTTGTTTGGTGTAAAGTGGTCCATAATCATTGCGATTTTTGTATTATCAAATACATCTGTAGCCTTACAATCCTCAAAAACATTGATAGCTACTGGTGAAGTAACATCGTTACCTAGCACCATATCCAGCTTTGCTTCGATAAGCTGGCCAGCCTTAACCTCAGGCAAGCCTGCATGAGCAGCCAGAATTTTCTGGGACATAGTCATACCCATAGTAAAATCCTCCAATCATATTAATACAAATTATATTAATAAAAAATACTTTGAAGTAATTATGCCATATTTGTTGATAAAAGAATGTAAAGTATGCTACAATTTATGAGTAAGGCATAACACAGCCAGCTATTAATTAAAGCAAGGGATATAATCATTATGAATAATATTATACACAGCAGTGATTCGCTGCAGCTTAGCAAAGAGGCAGCTGAGCTGTTTAACAATATAGGTACAGAAAAGAGCTATAAAAAAAATACACCCTTATATTTTCAGGGTGAGCAGGCTGACTGCTTTTTCTTTTTGAAAAAAGGTAGTGTAAAAATATTTTGTAATTCTGTTGATGGTATGCAAAAGACTATTTCTATTGTGAGTAATGGCAGTATTTTAGGCGAGGCGGCCTTTTTTGACCAGATGCCAAGGGTTTCTTCTGCACAGGTTATAGCTGATTCTACAATAGTTTCGATTACGCATAAACAGCTTGAAGAAGCCTTTGCAAAAAATCCGAAGCTTGCCATGCACCTTTTAATGGTGCAGGCACAGTCTATAAGAATGTTGTCTGCACAGATGTCGGGTATGGTTTTCTCAAAGGCAGACAGCCGTATTGCCAGCCAGCTTTTGCAGTCGCAAACCTCGCTTAACGGAGAAATAATCGTAAATCTTACACACGAAGAAATAGGAAATCTTGTGGGTGCTTCACGAGTTACTGTAAGTAAAATACTTAACAGCTTTGCAAACAGTGGATATATAAAAACTGCCTACAGGTATATTATATTAACAAACCTGCAGGCACTTGAAGAAATAGCGTCAGCTTAAATTTTATATTATTTATTTTTCTTTTGCTTTGGTAAGGTAAAGTCATATTTAAGGGCTATTTGTTTGTCTTCTCTGTTTTTAAATTCATCGGTACAAAAATAGCATAGGTTTTTTCGTGATACGCCTATGTTTTTGATAAAGCCTTTAAAATTTCTGCATTTAAAGTGAACTCTGAAAAGATAATAGGCGTTTGCAAAATATACAGCCAGACCTAGCTGTAAAAATGCAGGTCTTAGCTCTTTTATGCACTTTTTTTCTGTGAAAAAGCTTTTCAGCCACCCAAACGAAAGCACATAGTCACTACTGTTTTTTAGTGAAGCTGTTTGTACTATGCTGCCTCTGCGTACAGTGTAGTAATATAAAACCTTATTTATTGCAACACCTTTATTTGCAAAATACATTAAGCGTGAGGTTGTTGCAATGTCCTCGAATTTGATTTCTGGGAATGTTATATCGTTATCGGTAAAGAGTGTGCGTCGCCACAGCTTATTCCAGAGGTATGACCTCATGCAGAAATCTGCAACGGTATGCTCTACCATCTGCATATTTGTCATAATACCAGCCTTTGGCTTTCGGATAACTACAGGTCGCACCAGACCAGTTTCTTTATAGTAAAGTCCGTAGTTGCAATGTACTACATCAGCGTTGTGGTTTTTAGCTTCTTCATATAAATACTTAAGATAATTTATATCTATATAATCATCGCTGTCAACAAAGGCAATATACTCACCACAGGCAAGTGACACGCCCAGATTTCTTGCTGATGATACACCCTTTTTAGTGTTATGCACAAGCTTGAAGTTTGAAAACTCGCTTTCAAATTGTGCAGCTATATGGGGGCTGTTATCTGTAGAGCCGTCGTTTATCATAATAACCTCAAAGTCTGTAAAACTCTGGTAAGCAACAGATGACAGGCATCTTGATAAATATTCATCAACATTATATATCGGGATAATAATGCTTATTGCAGGAATATTTTTATCCATATAACACACCACCTTTTACAGCCTTGATTTATATAAGTGTATCATATTTGATTGTATATGACAATATTTTCAGGGATTAAATTAAGGTGGTGTACAGCTATAGATTAACTGACAAAGCAGATAGTCTATAGAGTGGTTTATTGATATAGCTTTTAATTAATGCTATACTGAATAAAAAATGAAGCAGGGTGATTTATTTGAAAATAACAGCACTTATAGAAAATACAACTGAAAATCCAGATATAGAAACCGAGCATGGTCTTAGTCTTTATATAGAAACTCAAAAGCATAGGATTTTGTTTGATATGGGACAGACCGATATGTTTGCACGAAACGCTGAAAGGCTGGGAGCAGATATTTCTGCAGTAGATATTGCTGTGCTTTCTCATGGACATTATGACCATGGTGGTGGCATAAATAAATTTTTACAGATGAATAAGAATGCTCCATTATATATAAGCAGAAACGCTTTTGGCAAGCATTATTCTGGCACAGAAAAATATATAGGGCTTGATACATCTTTGAAGAATAACAGCAGATTAATAGCTGTGGATGAATATATTAAGCTTGATGACGGAATTGAAATTTTTTCATGCAATAAAAGTACAAGAAGCTACCAGACCAGCAGCTATGGCTTGAATATGATAGCTGACGGTGTAATGATACCTGATGATTTTTGTCACGAGCAATATCTGCTTATAACAGAGAATGACAAGAGGGTTTTAATAAGTGGTTGCTCACATAAGGGTATTTTAAATATTATGGACTGGTTTAAGCCTGATGTGTTGATAGGGGGCTTTCATTTTATGAAGCTTGACCCGAATGGCGACGGTGAGGCAGAGCTGAAAAAATCTGCTGAGATACTGAAAAACTTTAACACAGCCTACTATACCTGCCATTGCACAGGCGTTGAGCAGTTTGATTATATTAAGTGCAGCTTAAACAATCAGCTTAATTATTTTGCATGTGGTGATGAAATTATAATATAAATGATGTAGCTTAAAAAACGCACTCTGGTTTTTCCGGGTGCGTTTTTATGCAATGTGAATAAAATTGTATGGTTTATATTATCACCAGAATAGAGTTTTCTTAAAAGTTTTTCAAGGTTCATTCAAGGTATAGACGATAAAATATAATAGAATAACTAGCAGGTGTAGATTTTTAAAAGCGAAAAATAAACAGAGCTTTTCTAAGCCCTGCAGTGAATCTGATATTTGTTAAAAATATATAAGGAGTGACTTATCAAATGGTAGAGGTTAAAAACCTTGTAAAGCGTTATGGTGATAAGCTGGCTGTAGACCATGTCAGCTTTACTGTAAACGAAGGCGAAATCTTAGGTTTTCTTGGCCCTAACGGTGCTGGTAAATCTACAACAATGAACATCATTACAGGCTATTTGTCATCAACATCTGGTACTGTAACAATTGATGGCTGTGAAATTCTTGACGACCCAAAGGGTGCAAAGTCAAAAATAGGCTATCTTCCTGAAATTCCACCACTTTATCAGGATATGACAGTAAAAAGATACCTTGAGTTTGTGTATGACCTTAAAAAGGTAACATTACCTAAAAAGGAGCACCTTGAAGAGGTTTGCAAGGTAACTAAAATAGCAGATGTTTATGACAGAATCATCAAGAATCTGTCAAAGGGTTACAGACAGAGAGTTGGTCTTGCACAGGCACTTATAGGTAATCCACCGGTAATTATTCTTGACGAGCCTACAGTTGGCCTTGACCCTAAGCAGATTATTGAAATGCGTAATCTTATAAGAGGCTTGGGTAAAAAGCACACAGTAATTCTGTCTTCTCATGTATTGTCAGAGATTCAGGCAGTATGTGACCGTATTGTTGTTATCAACCACGGTAAGCTTGTTGCTGACGAAAGCACAACAGACATCACAACAAATCTTACTGGTGCAAAGCGTATTCAGCTGCATATTGATGGCGATGAAAGAACAGTTTTGCCAGCACTTCGTAATATTGACGGTGTGTCAAGAGTTCGTAAGGTTATGAGAACAGTAGACGGCTATAATGAATATATAGTTGAGTCTTTGCCAGATAACGACACAAGAAAAGCTATTTTCTATGCAATGGCAAGAGTAGAGTGTCCTATAGTAATGATGCGTAACGCAGAAATGTCACTTGAGGATGCATTCCTGAAGATTACAAGTGGCGTTGATGTAGATGTAAAGGGAGGTAGAAAATAATGTCTGCAATTTTTAAAAGAGAGCTTAACGCTTATTTTACATCTCCGATAGCTTATGTGGTTTATGCAGTAGCTGCATTGTTTGGAGGTATTTTCTTTTGGGCTATGGTGCTTTCAAGAGATACAACAGATATGACCTATGTGTTTTTGAATATGATTTCAATTGTTATAATTCTTATTCCTATTTTAACAATGAGATTGTTCAGTGAAGAGAAAAACAAAAAGACCGAGCAAGGCTTGCTGACTGCTCCTGTAAGCTTATTCGAGATTGTTATGGGTAAATTCCTTGCTGCATTAGTTGTATATGCTGTTATGATGGTTATCTTTATTATTTACGGCGTTATAATCAGCACATTTGCAGCTCCTTCATGGCCTACAATTTTCTGTAATATTCTGGGCTTGCTGCTGTTTGGTGCTGCACTTATTTCTATTGGTATTTTCATTTCTTCACTTACAGAAAGCCAGATTGTTTCTGCAATTATTTCTATTGGTGTAGGCTTGTTTATTTCTTTTATAGATAATATCGCAGGTTCAATAGGTGTTACATTTATTCAGGAAATCCTGTATACAATATCTTTTACAACACCATACCAGAATTTTGCTTTGGGTTTAATTAAATTATCAGATGTAGTTTTCTTCTTGAGTATTCCTGTATTGTTTAACTTCTTAACAATCAAGGTGCTAGAGAGAAGACGCTGGAATTAAGGAGGTGCCACAATGAATAAGGATAATAAGGATTTAAACGAAATGCTTGAAACCGAAGAGCTTGCTTTAGAGGCAGAAGCTGAGGCAGAAGCAACAGAAGAAGCTGTTGAGGATAAAAAAGCTGAGAAAAAGGCTGATAAGAAAAAGAGTAACGGTGGCATTAAAAAGATTTTCACTGCAAGAAAGTTCAAAAAGGGTGGCTTTTCAATTGCTGTAACAGCTGTGTTTGTGGTTGCTGTTATTCTGCTTAACATGATTGCTGTTGTGGCTACTAATAAGATTCCTGCGTTGTCAGTTGACCTTTCAGAGCAGCAGGCTTATGACCTTTCTCAGGATACAATAGATTTTCTTGAAACAGTAAATAAAGATGTAACTATTACAGTGCTTGCGTCTAAAACAGATTTTGAGGCAGCTAACCAGTATTACAAAATGGCTAGTATCCTGATTGATAAAATGCATAATGTAAATAAGAAAATTAAGATTACATATGTAGACCTTACAGCAAACCCTACTTTTGTAAATAAATACAAAGATGAAGACCTTGGTGGTGGCGAGTTTATTGTAAGCTGTGGCGAGAAATACAGAGTACTTTCTCCTACAGAGGATTTATTCGAGATTGGCTACACAAGTGATTACACATCTACAGTTGTTCAGGGTGTTAAGGTAGAGCCAGCTGTAACAACAGCTATTCTTAATGTAACATCAGAAAATCAGACTAAGGTGCAGTTTATTGAAGGCTTCGGTAAGACTTCAATCTACAGTGATGAGCCATTCAAAAATCTTCTGAAGCAGAATAACTACGATGTATCTACAGTTTCAACTCTTACAGAAGAAATCGCAAGCGATGCACAGGCTCTTGTGCTGTTTACTCCAACAGTTGACCTTGACGAAGCTTCAGTAGAGAAAATCAAGAAATTCCTTAACAACAACGGCGAATATGGCAAGAGCCTTATCTATGTTGCTTGTGAGGAAGAGGTAAACACTCCTAACCTTGCAGCTCTTATCGAAGAATGGGGTATGAAGCTAAGTAATGGTGTAGCAGCAGAAACAGATACATCAAGACTGCTGACAAACAGCTATTACATTTCTATCTCAGATTACGAAAACGCTGAGTATACACAGGGCCTTAAGGATTCATCTCTGCCTACAATCATCGGTTATACAAGACCAGTAGAAATAACAAACGCAAATAGTGCATCTGCATTGCTGACAACATCAGAGATGGCTAAGCTTGTACCATTTGGTTCAGACGAAAGCTTTGCATTTGACGGCGTAGAGCCAGCTAAGTACAACGCAGCAGCAGTTGGCAGCAAGGTATCAGGCGAAGAGGGTATTGCTTCTAATGTAGTAGTATTCGGTTCTGCACTTGTTTTTGACGAGTACACAATAAAGATTCCATCAGCTAACAATGGTTCTTATATTGTTAACCTTGTTAATAAGGTTACAGATAATCAGGATGAGGGTATTGCTATAAGTGGTAAAGACCTTACAAATCCATCACTAGGTATTACAACAGACCAGATTTATTCATGGGCAATTGTTTGTGCAGGTGTAATTCCTGTAATGATCATTATAGTTGCAGTAATAATCTGGTTACGCAGGAGGAATAAATAATGGCTAATAAAAAACCAAACAGCAAGCCTGCAAAAAGCTCTGTAGCTACAGAGGAAGAAAATATTGATGATGGCTCAATGTTTTATGACAATACAGCAGGCACAATCTTCTCGGCTGATTCTGATGCCGAAACTGGTAGCAATAAAGAGGCTAAAAAGCAGAGTAAAAAATCAGAAAAGAGAAAAGACAGCAAAAAGCCAGCTAAGAATAAAAAGCCACTGATTATTGGTGCTTCTATTCTGCTTATTGCTGTGGCATTAGTAGGTGTTTACTTTGTTGTAGATAAAAAGGTACCTACACAAGCAGATGATACATCACCTACATACCCAACAGATGAAAACGGTCAGCAGTATGCAACCGACCTGAAGGGTAATAAGATAGACTCAGAAAAAGACTCTAACGGTAATATTCTTGTAGCAGGTATAGAAACACTTATCGACCATGTGCCTGCTGACATACAGACAGTACAGGTTACTAACGAGCATGGTAGCTTTGAATTACATTCAGAAACACCTACAGAGGTTTCTACTGACGCTAATGGTCAGGAAACTGTAACAACAGGTGCAACTGTTTATACTCTTGTAGGCTACGAGGAAGCAACCCTTGAAAGTGGTAAACCAGATGCAATAGCAAACGACGCTGCAGCAGTAACAACAACAAATATTGTTGATATAACAGGTAAAAATCCTGAGGAATACGGTTTAACAAAGCCAAGAGCAACTGCTAAAATTAAATTCAAGAATGGTAACGAAAGAACTGTTTTTGTAGGTAACGAGGCTCCTGGTGCTACTGGTGTATATATCAAAGTGAATGGTGACGAGGCTATTTATCTTGTAGCAGTAGAGAGTGTAGACGCATTCCTGTACAAGGCAACAGCGTTGCTTGACCCAGCTGTTACTACAGCAGCAGATACAGACGAAAACGCAACAGCAAGCAAGGTTACTATAAGTGGTAGCAACTTCCCTAAGACACTAGAGTTTATCCCTAACGATGACGAAACTGTACCAAGTGCTTATTACAAGATGACAGCACCAACAACAGGCTTTGCTAATATATCAAACTCTACAGCTGTACTTGGTTCACTTCGTTCAGTTACTGCAGAAGAGGTACTTGCATTCAACCCAAGCAAAGCAGACCTGAAGGCACAGAATGTAGACCTTGACGCACCTTATGCAGAGCTTAACGCTACATTTGGTGACACTGTTATTCATCTGTATGCTTCTGCTCCATATACACAGGAAGAAGTAACCAGAGTTAACCTGTACAGCCCAGATACAAAAATGCTTTATTCTATCAGCGATACAAAGGTTGCATGGGTAACAACAACATATGAGGCTATGCAGTACGAGCATATTCTTAAGGCTGATATCGACTATATCAAAAATATAGAGGTTACAGCAAAGGGCAAGGCTTACAGCTTTGACATTTCTAAGGAGACAAAGGTTGACGCTGAAGGCAACGAAACAATACAGACAACTGTAAAACATGGCGACAAGGCTATTGACAGCAGTAAGTTTGATATCTTCTTTGCTAATCTTGAATCAGCACAGGTTTACAGTGCTAAAACAGGCAATGTAAGTGGTAATGCTGACCTTACTGTAAAGGTTACTTACAACACAGATAAGCCAGCAGAAACCTTTACATTCTACAAGGGTGACGCAGGTAAATATAACTTCTCTGCTAACGGTACAACACTGGTTGGTGATGTATTTGATACTTATGTAACAAGCATTATAGAGGATGTAGCTTTACTTGCTCAGAATAAGAATATAGATTCAATTTAATATCTTTTACAGGTAACATGGTGTGCAATCGGTTTTAATAAATTGGTTGCACACCGTTTTTATATTTATTTCAGTTTTTGAGATTGCTCTGTGCTTGACTTTTTATATGTCAATAGTTATTATAAGTTTAAAATAATATGTATCGGGAGATTAACCATGCGAAAAAAGATTAGTGCTGATTCTGTTTTTAATCTGTTTGTAATAATAGTATCAGTAGCACTTATTACATACTTTTGTGTTTCAAAAGATGGACTTATAGATTTGGTAAGGTCAGATATAAAAATCAATTTGTTATGGATAGCTATGGCTGTGCTTTGTCAGCTTGGTAATATGATTATAGACTCGTATCTGCTTTATAAATATATAAAACAAAGGTACGAAAGCTTCAGCTTTGCAGAGGGAATAAAAGGCTCGTTTATAGGTAGCTTTTTCAGTGCAATTACACCGTCAGCGTCAGGTGGACAGCCTATGCAGGTTGTATTCTTGTCTACAAAAAAGATAGACGCAGGCTATTCGTCCTCGTGCCTTATTCAGAAGTTTCTGGTTTATCAGATAGTTTCCACAGCTTTTACTGTGGGTGCGTTAGTGCTGGAGTTTGACTTTTTTCTTGCTAATGTAAACACACCTATACTATGGCTGTTTCTGATAGCAGGATTTTTTTCTCAGGTGGTAGTAACAGGTTTGATCATGGTTGCTTCATTTAACAGTAAAATATCCAGATGGCTTGTAGGGCTTACGGATAAGCTGCTGAAAAAAATCAGATGGGTAAAGGAGCCAGAAAAGCTTGTGAAAAAGCTTGATGACCAGGTTAAGCTTTTCCACACAGCGAATAAAAGTCTTGTAAAAAAACCAAAGCTGATGATTATATCGTTTGTGATGATTTTTGTGCAGATACTTCTTATTATGCTTATACCGTATTGTGTGTACAGGGGATTTTCTCTTGATTCGGCTGGTGTGGTAGAAATTGTATGCTCACAGGCATTTGTTACTCTGGCGTCATCGATGATGCCATTACCAGGTGCTACAGGTGCTGCCGAGCTTGCGTTTTCTGTATTTTACGGAATGTTTTTCGGCATAGCAATGCTGAAATCAGCGTTGCTTATGTGGCGAGTTATAACCTACTACGCCGTTATCCTGATGTGTGCACCGTTTTCTATGCTTACAAAGAAGAAATCGGAAGAAAAAGCAGAATAATATAAAAACGCAGATTGAAAATAGTTTAAGTCAATCTGCGTTTTTTGCGTGAATAAAGCTGAGATAAAAGGTTGATAAATTGGAATTTGTCGGATTAACAACAAACTTCGATAGAGAAAAGCGTAAAGTTTAGGTCCACCCTTTTTAAAGGGTGGTGGGTGATGTAACCAATTCCGTAGGAATTGATTGCCTAGGGGTAACACCCCTCGTGGGATTTTAAAGGGCAAAGGCCTTTAACTCATAGTTTTTCCTAAAAATGCCTTGAAAAGGCATTTTTAAATATTCTTTAGGCGTTAAGGGCGTTGCCCTTAAAACTTTATTTTATGTAAACAAGCACACAGTGCTTGTTTACGCAATCAATTTGCTTCGCAAATTGGTTGCATGACCCAAAAGCCTTTAAAAAGGCTTTACCCAAACTTTAAGTTTTGGTTTGTGCGTAACTCACCGACAAACTACAAATTACAAAAAACAGCACAAGGTGTAAATAAATACACTTTGTGCTGTTTGCTTTAAAACAATGAAGATTAATTTTTAAATAAATCAGAATAATTAAGCTGGCAAGCTGTAATTAATCCTTTTTCAGGTATGATTTAAGCAGTACCTCTAAAATCTCATCTCGTTCCATTCTGCTTATAGTAGCCCTTGCATTTCGATGTGTTGTAATATATGTAGGGTCTTCTGACAGAATATATCCAACCATCTGATTAATAGGGTTGTAGCCCTTTTCAGCAAGTGCGTCGTATACAAGAGTAAGATTTTTACGAAAAGCCTCATCCTTATCGTTTACAATTGAAAAGATCATTGTTTTATCCATTAAAGAACACCTCCATTTTTATTACCTCTTATCGTTAATAATACTATACAGGCTACAAAAAATCAATAGAAATTTGTGTGAAATTTCAGGAATATATTGTATTATGAACGAAGATTTGCACCTAGCTTCTCAAGTGCTGTCATAATTTTATTCATAGCAGTGCTTGCCTGCTCATCTGTAAGAGTACCCTCGTTACTTCTCATAGTAATGTTGAATGCAACGCTCTTTTTGCCGGCTTCAATCTGCTTGCCCTGATATACATCGAATAGTTTGATAGACTCTACAAGCTTGCCACCTGCGTTTGCTATAGCCTTTTGCAATGTGATAACAGGAATAGCTTCGTCACATAGAAGTGCGATATCTCTTGTTACAGCAGGATATTTTGGCAGTGGTGTGTAGCTTTTCTCTGTGTTTGCATATTTGTAAAGTACAGCAACATCAAGCTTGAAGATATAAACCCTTGTGCCTATACCGTAGTTTTCTATACACTGTGGGTGCATTTCGCCGATAACACCAAGCTTTTCACCCTCTACGCTAAGTACAGCACATCTGCCTGGGTGGAATGAATACTCATCGCCTGAAGCTTCAATGTCGTAATTCTGTAAGCCAGCCTTATTAAGTAGCTCCTCAAGAATACCCTTAGCTGTGAAGAAGTCAGCACCATCGCCATACATACCAGCAATAAGCACTTCCTTTTCTACAGGCAACTTGTCAGGCTCTGTTGGAATATACTCACGGCAAATTTCGTAAAGGTAAGCTGCTGCGTTACGGTTGTTGTAATTCTTTGATAGAATTTCCATCATAGAAGGTAGTGCTGTTGTACGCATTACGCTTGTGTCTTCACCAAGTGGGTTTCTGATAGTTACAGACTTTCTCAGCTCGCAGTCCTGTGGCATAAGAATTTTATCATAATACTTAGGGCTGATGAATGAGTATGTCATAATTTCGTTCATACCCATAGCAAGCATACTCTGGTTAAGTGTTCTCTTGAACTTCTGCTCTGGTGAATATTTACCCTGTGCACCACCAGAAACTGATGTTGTTGCAATGTTGTTGTAGCCGTAGAAACGAGCAACCTCCTCGGCAATGTCAGCCTTGTGCAGCAGGTCAGGACGGAAGGTTGGTACTGTGATAATACCGTTTTCTACTGTGCAGTCAATCTTCTCAAGATAAGCTATCATAGCCTCTTCAGAAATATCTGTGCCTAAAAATTTATTAGTCCACTCTGGCTCAAATGGAATTGTAACTCTGTTTGCTTCGTCAAAGTGCTTGTCTATAATAACGCCGTCCATAACATCACCAGCGTCAAGCATTTCAACAAGCTCACAGGCACGCTCAAGTGCAGGCAGTACAGAGTTAGGGTCAAGGCCTTTTTCGTATCTTGAGCTTGCGTCTGTACGCATACCATGGTCTTTTGCTGTAAGTCTTACAGAAGAGCCTGCAAAGTTAGCTGACTCAAAGATGATTGTAGTTGTGTCGTCTACAATACCACTGTATTCGCCACCCATTACACCAGCAATAGCTATTGGCTTGTTAGCGTCTGCAATTACAAGGTTAGTAGTTTTCAGATTACGCTCAATACCGTCAAGTGTTGTAATCTTCTCACCCTCATTAGCAAGGCGAACTCTGATTTTACCCTCGTCAACAAATCTGAGGTCAAAAGCGTGCATTGGCTGACCATACTCAAGCATTACATAGTTTGTAATATCAACAATGTTGTTGATTGGACGAACACCCATAGCACGAAGTCTTTCACGCATCCAGCGTGGTGATGGCTTTACTCTTACATTCTTTACGATTTTAGCACTGTACACCTTACAAAGCTCAGGAGCTTCAATTTTAACATCAAGCATATCTGTGCAATCGCCGTTGCCACCCTTAACCTGTGGTGTGTGCAGCTTCAGCTCCTTGTTGAATGTAGCAGCAGCCTCTCTTGCCAAACCGATAACAGAGAAGCAGTCTGGACGGTTAGAGGTGATTTCAAACTCGAACTTAGTATCGTTAAAGCCAAGCACCTCTCTTATATCATCGCCAGGCTTGCAGTCTTCCTGCAATACCATAATGCCGTCTTCAATAGCATATGGGAAGTCATTTACAGTTACACCAAGCTCAGCAACTGAACACATCATACCAAAGCTAGGCACGCCACGAAGCTTGCCCTTTGTGATTTTTGTGCCGTCTGTAAGAACAGACTGGTGCTTTGCAACTGGCACAAGGTCACCCACTGTAAGGTTTTTAGCACCTGTAACAATCTGGATAGGCTCATCTGAACCAACCTCAACCTGACAAACAACAAGCTTGTCAGCGTCTGGGTGCTTCTCTATGCTTAAAACCTTACCAACAACTACATTTTTAATTTTTTCGCCTTCTATTTCATAGCCCTCAACCTTAGAGCCACTCATTGTCATAGCTTCAGAAAATTCTCTGGGAGTCATCTTTTCGTCTGTGTCAACAAACTCCTTAAGCCATCTCATAGATAAATTCATAACTTAATACATCCTTTCTTTAAGTATTACAGATTAATCAAACTGCTTCAAAAATCTTACATCATTTTCAAAGAATAGGCGTAAATCATCAATACCGTACTTTCTCATACAAACTCTTTCAAGTCCGTAGCCAAGAGCAAAGCCACTGTATTCCTCTGGGTCTATGCCACCGTTTCTGAGTACATCAGGGTGTACCATACCACAGCCCAGAATTTCAATCCAGCCTTCACCCTTACACAGTCTGCAGCCCTCACCGTGACAGTTGAAGCACTGTACATCAAGCTCGGCAGATGGCTCTGTGAATGGGAAGTGGTGTGGTCTGAAACGAACAACAGTATCTTCGCCGTATAATCTCTTAACAAAGCTTTCAAGAGTACCCTTAAGGTCTGCAAATGTAATACCCTTGTCTACTACCAAGCCCTCTAGCTGGTGGAATACAGGTGAATGTGTTGCGTCTACTGCGTCACTTCTGTAAACTCTGCCCGGAGAAATAATTCTTATTGGTGGATTCTGCTTCTCCATTACACGAATTTGTACAGGAGAAGTCTGTGTACGAAGTACGATGTTATCTGTAATATAGAATGTATCCTGAGTATCTCTTGCTGGGTGGTCCTTTGGAATGTTAAGAGCCTCGAAGTTGTAATAATCAAGCTCAACCTCTGGTCCCTCTACAATGTCAAAGCCCATACCTACAAAGATTTCTTTAGTTTCATCAAGAACAACTGTAAGTGGATGTCTGCTACCCATTGCTACAGGCTTGCCTGGCAGAGTAACATCAATTTTTTCTTCAAGTAATTTTTTAGCCTGCTCGGCTGATTTAAGCTGTGCCACCTTTTGCTCTATAGCCTGCTCTATAGCACCTCTTATTTCGTTTGCAAGCTGACCTATAACTGGTCTTTCTTCAGCAGAAAGCTTACCCATCTGCTTTAATATGCCTGTAAGCTCACCTTTTTTACCAAGGTACTTTACACGCAATGCTTCAATATCCTGCAGTGTATCAGCTGAATTTACAGCCTCCAGTGCTGACTGACGGATTTGCTCAAGTTGATTTTTCATTACATTCAGTCCTTTCATAGTTTATATTATAATCGTGGTGGATTATAAAAACAAAAAATGCTTTCGCCCCAAACAGGGACGAAAGCACAAAATTCTCTCGCGGTACCACCCTTATTTTTGCTAAGAAGCAAACACTCCTGCGACATGTAACGGTGTCAGCCGTTTGTCCCTACTGCTTTAGTAAAGGTTCAGAACAACCACTCAAAAGCGAACTTCACACTCTGCACCCTACAAGCCTGCTTTCAGCCACGACAGGCTCTCTCTTTGGTATGGTATTTGCACCGTGTTACTTTCTTTATCAATGTGTTTAAGGCGAAAATTCATTTTCTATAAATATAACACTTTAAAGGTGAAATTTCAAGACCTTTTAAAATCAAAATATGAAAATAAATAAACAAAAAATAAACAGATTATTAGTATAGTATGAAGCGTAAATATTAATAATGCTTTAAAAATTGCTGTATATGCTTGATTTAAATTGTGCAAAATGTTAAAATAATGTGTAAGATATTCAAAATGTAAGGAGATTATAAAAAATGGATGCATATATAGAGCAGATTGTAAAAAACGAAAAAACAGCAAAGGACCTGCTGATTAAGGTGCTGATGATAATGAGTGTTTTTGCTATTTTAGCATTAGGTGTTATTCTTGGATTTGCTGTAAATGGCTACTTTTTATTCTTAGCCGCAGCAGGTGCAGCGTTTGATATTTATTTCTGCTGGCTTGTTATTACTGGCTTAGACAGGGAATATGAATATGAAGTAACAAACAATAATCTGCAGATAGACAAAATTATGGCTAAACGCAGACGCAAGAAGATTCTTAGTATTGATATAAACAAAATAGAGGGCTTTGATAAGCTTAGCGAAAACAGACTGAATGCAGACCGTTGCGATAAGGTTTTACAGCTGGGTACATACGCTGATGATGATTCACAATATCGTTTTATTGTTCAGACTAATAAATATGGCAGGGTTATGGTTGTGTTTGCACCAAATCAGAAGGTGTTAAATGCCATTAAGCTTTATTTAAAGCCAGAAGTAAAAATATCCCTTATCAAGTCAAAGTAATAAATTAATCGGTAAGGATATAGGAGGTTAGTTGTATGAAAATATTAACTTGCGAGCAGACACGAATGCTTGAGAAAAATCAGGTGGAGCGTGGCTCAACCTATTTTCAGCTTATGAATAACGCAGGTGTGCAGGTTGGCAAGGCACTTATATCACAAATGGGAGCTACAAAAAAATCTGCTGTGGCAGTGCTGTGTGGTAAAGGCAATAATGGTGGTGACGGCTTTGTAGCAGCACAGTATCTTACATCACAGGGTATAAATGCATATGCACTGCTTGTAGATGGTGAGCCACGCACAGAGGACAGTGTTCAGGCGTTAGAGCAAGCCGTAAGCAATGGTGTAAAGGTTGTGCGTATATGGGAGTACAGCCAGAAGGTTAAGGATATTATCTCGGTTGCTGATTATGTAATTGACGCTATTTATGGCATAGGCTTTAAGGGTGAGTTAAGCGACAATATGAGAGTACTTGCAGAGCTGGTAAACAGTACACACAGTAAGGTGCTGGCAGTAGATATTCCAAGTGGAGTAAACTGTGATAGTGGTCTGATTAATAATACTGCGTTTAAAGCAGATGTTACAATTTCGTTTTCTACATTAAAGCCTTGCCATGTTTTGTATCCGTCAATGGATTACTGTGGTAAAACCACTGTTGCACAGGTGGGAATAAATAAAGGACTGATTTACGACAGTCCTTGCTTTACCGAAACTATAGACGGCAGTAAGCTTGCAAGGCTTATGCCAGAGAAAAATGTTTCTGCGAATAAGGGTAGTAACGGCACACTTTCTGTGCTGTGTGGCAGCTATGGAATGATGGGAGCAGCACAGATGTGCATAGAGGGTGCTATGCGTAGTGGAGCAGGTCTGGTAAAGGCTGTTGTACCGTCAAATCTGTACCCTATACTTGCAGGCAATATACCACAGGCTGTATTTATGCCATATGCAAGTGCAGACAGTATTGAAATGCTGGAGAAAAGCCTGCACAAAGCAACTGCTGTTGTAGCTGGTTGTGGATTAGGCACAACACCAAAGGCAAAGGAGCTTACAGAGTACATAATACGCAACAGTACAGCCCCTATGGTGCTTGACGCTGACGCACTTAACGCTGTTGCAGATAACCTTGATATACTTACAGAGGCAAACGCTCCAATTATTATTACACCACACCCAGGAGAAATGGCAAGACTTTTAAATACTAAGGTAGATGTTATACAGAAAAACCGTCTTACAGTAGCAGTTGAGTTTGCCAAGAGGTACGATGTAATAGTTGTGCTGAAGGGTGCTTACACAGTTGTGGCACATCCAAAGGGTAAGGTTACAA
>JAXJDU010000287.1:0-15078 GCA_036301785.1 Acutalibacteraceae bacterium
ACAATATGCTTGCTCTTAACGGTGCATTGGGTGATTTGATTGCAGCTGGTGCTAGAATTCTTGAGTGTGCTTGTGGTCCTTGTATCGGTATGGGTCAGTCACCTAACTCAAAGGGTATTTCTTTGAGAACATTTAACAGAAACTTCAAAGGTCGTTCAGGTACAGCAGACGGTCAGATTTACCTTGTATCACCAGAAACAGCAGCTGCTTCTGCACTTGCAGGTGTATTCTGCGACCCTAGAACACTTGGTGACGAGGTTAAGATTGAGCTACCAGAGGAGTTCCTTGTAAACGACAATATGGTTGCTGCTCCTGTATCAGAGGAAGAGATGGACAGCGTTGAGGTATTAAGAGGACCAAACATAAAGCCATACCCAGCTACATATCCACTAGAGGACAGCATTGAAGCTAAATGTTCACTAAAGGTTGAGGATAACATCACAACTGACCACATTATGCCAGCTGGTGCTAAAATTCTACCACTACGTTCAAATATTCCTGCTATTTCAGAGCATTGCTTCACAGTATGTGACAAAGAATTCCCAGCAAGAGCTAAAGCTATGGGACAGAGCGTAATCGTTGGTGGTGAAAACTACGGTCAGGGTTCATCAAGAGAGCACGCAGCACTTGCTCCACTATATCTTGGTGTAAAGGCTGTACTTGTTAAGAGCTTTGCCCGTATTCACAGAGCTAACCTTATCAACGCAGGTATCATTCCACTGACATTTGCAAACGAGGCTGACTATGACAGCATTAACCTGAATGACGAGCTTGTATTACCAGATGTTAAGAAGTGCATTATCGAAGGCACAGATGTTGTAATCGAGAACAAAACAAATGGTAAGACAATCGTTGCTAAATGTGAGCTTTCTGACAGAACAAAGGATATTATTCTTGCTGGTGGTCTGCTGAACTACACAAGAGAAAATTCTTGATTTTATAAAAAAACAATTAGCCGTTTAATCAAAAATTAAACGGCTAATCTTATAATAAATAATATTAAGGGAGAAACAATACAATGGCAAAAATTCAAATGACAACTCCACTTGTAGAGATGGACGGCGACGAGATGACAAGAATCATCTGGAAGATGATTAAGGATATTCTTATTTACCCATATGTTGATTTAAAGGTAGATTACTACGATTTAGGTCTTGAGCACAGAAACGAAACTAACGACCAGGTTACAATCGACAGTGCTGAGGCTACTAAAAAGTATGGTGTAGCTGTTAAATGTGCTACAATCACACCAAACGCTGCCCGTATGACAGAGTACAACCTGAAAGAGATGTGGAAATCTCCTAACGGTACTATCAGAGCTATGCTTGACGGTACAGTTTTCAGAAGCCCAATTATCGTAAACGGTATTACTCCATTTATTCCAACATGGAAAAAGCCAATCTGCATTGCCCGTCATGCTTATGGTGATGTTTATAAAAACTCAGAAATGGCTGTTGAGGCTGGCTCTAAGGCTGAGCTATGTGTAACAAAGGCAGACGGCACAGAAGAGAGAAAGCTTATCCATAGCTTTGATTCTGACGGTATTATTCAGGGTATCCACAATCTTGACAAGAGCATCGGCAGCTTTGCTCGCTCATGCTTTAACTATGCACTTGACCAGAAGCAGGACATCTGGTTTGCTACTAAGGATACAATCAGCAAAACATACGACCACCGTTTTAAGGATATCTTCAACGAGATTTTTGAAACAGAGTACAAAGAGAAGTTTGCTGAGGCTGGCATTGAGTATTTCTACACATTGATTGATGACGCAGTAGCAAGAGTTATCCGTAGCGACGGTGGCTACATCTGGGCTTGTAAAAACTACGACGGTGATGTAATGTCAGACATGATAGCAACAGCATTCGGTAGCCTTGCTATGATGACATCTGTACTTGTTTCTCCAGATGGCGTTTATGAGTACGAGGCTGCACACGGTACAGTACAGCGTCATTACTACAAGCACCTGAAGGGTGAGAAAACATCAACAAACAGCGTTGCTACTCTGTTTGCATGGAGTGGTGCTCTGAGAAAAAGAGGCGAGCTGGACAACAACACAGCTCTTTGCGACTTTGCTGATAAGCTTGAGAAGGCTACTATCTCAACTATTGAGGAAGGCGTAATGACAGGCGACCTTGAAATGCTTTCATCTCTGCCAAACAAGCAGAAGGTAGACACAGAAACATTCCTTGTTGAGATTAACAAGAGATTAGAAAAGCTGATGGCTTAATATAAAAAAACAGATTATAAAACCCCAGAAATGTTATGTAACATCTCTGGGGTTAAATTTTTATCGTATTGTAATTTGCAGGTGCGTTGCCCCTGAGCAATCAATTCCTACGGAATTGGTTACATCACCCAAAAGCCTTTAAAAAGGCTTTATCCAAACTTCAAGTTTTGGTTTATGTGTGACTCTCTGCCAAATTACAACTATTCCACTCTCTCGCAAATAACTAAATATCTGTCAAAGCCACCTTGCTTATCTGATATACAGGTAACTAAGGTTAACAGGTCTTCTCCATCCTTTATATAAATATCGGACGATTCCTTTTCGTCTACAATTTTTGTTTCTGCTACTCTGTAATTCAATTTACCCCAATAATTAGTAAATTCAATACTATCGCCTATTTGCAGATAGCGAAGCTTATCAAAGTAAATTCTGCCTATATAGCCTGTATGACCTGCAATTACTGTGTTTGTGCTTTCGCCACCAACAGGCAACGAGGTATAGCTCATATGTGCTACACCGTAGCTCATATTATATTCACTTGCACCCAGATAAACTGGCAGCTGCATATCTATTGACGGAGCAGAAACATAGCCATAGATATTTGTTATAACACCATAATCAAGCAGATTAAGCACAGGTGTCTGATATGTTTCACTTGTAAGCAGCTGGCTTTGGTTTTCTTTAAGATTTTCGTTATAGGCTATACTATCTGCCTGTAATCTGCCAGATTCAACCACAAAAATCAGTGGTACATCAGATGTTCTTTTGCCGTTTTCATCAATAGGGTAACCCTCTTCATCGATTTCTCCCTTTTGCAACGCCTCTTCAAAAGAACCCTCTGCAATATTACTGATCTGTTCGTCAAACCTATCTATTTCATTATTAGCTATAGCCTTACCAACACTGTTAGAAATCGGAGGAAACAGCAGTAATCCCAATCCACTGACAAACATTATAACTGACAGA
Organism: Acutalibacteraceae bacterium; assembly: GCA_036301785.1. Classification (GTDB taxonomy): domain Bacteria; phylum Bacillota; class Clostridia; order Oscillospirales; family Acutalibacteraceae; genus CAG-964. The sequence continues at coordinate 3,197 of JAXJDU010000287.1, forward strand.
ACTGTAAGTATTTTTAGTCTAATCTTCATTACCAGCTACACCTCCTCAGACGATGATGTTGCCACACGATTTTTATTTTCCTGCTTTCTTCTGTATCTTACTGTAAGCACAACTGTAATCACAGTAACAATAAACACAACAGCACCAATAACGCAGCCTGCTACCCAATAAGGTATTTTATAGCCCAGCACATACATACAGCTTTTATCCATTGTTACAGGCTTATATTCTGTTTCCATAGACTGTGGGGTATACTCTACTCGTTTACCACGCACCAATAAACGATGAGAGTTAATACCGTAAGGTGTACAGGTTAATAGGGTTACATGGTCCTCACCTGTTCTTATTCTCAGGTTTTCAGTTTCGGTTGGCCAGATAACAGTAATTTCGTCAACCTCATACTTTAAGGTACGGTTAAGCACATGAATATAAAATTCATCACCGATTACTAAATCTGTTAAATAATCGAAAAATGATTTACCTGGGAATCCTGTGTGAGCTGAAATAACAGAGTGTGTGCTTTCACCACCAATAGGAAACGATGTATTCTGCAAATGACCAGCACCCTTTTCCAGCACATCTTCGCCTGTGCCATGGCTTATTGGCAGATAAACATTGATTTTAGGGATTTCCACATAGCCAATCAAGCCTTTACCGTCTACATCTATTACCTTTTCATAGCCCTCACCAATCAGCTCGTATGCCTCCTGGTCAAATGGGTCGGTAAGAATTACATTACCTGTTAAGCTTTCGTTATAGCTTTGTGCATCTGCAAAATGCCGTTTAATCGTCTGGTCTTCCATCTGCTCAATATCTTCAACATAGCTTGTCATAGAATCTCTGTAATCCATATTATTTACAAACGAGCTTATCATAGGGTAAGCCATAATGCCAACACCGGCAAGGAATATTAAAATAACACCAAATATAGCTAAACTTCTCTTCATATCTCTAATTCCTGTCAATCGTATTATATATGCTTTTACATATATTTATATTTTGTAAGCAAACACAAAATATAAATATATGTAAATGCTGATTTGCAAAAGGGAATGCAGAATAACTGCATTCCCTTTATAAGTTTTAATACCTTAAATAATTTAATATCTTCAGATATTAATTATTTTGTAGCACTCTTCTTTCTCATTACAACAAAGAATAGTACACCTGCAATAGCAATCAGAGAAGCACCTGCAACAGTAAACATAACTGTACCTGCACCACCAGTTGCTGGCAGAATGATTGGTGTGTTACCACACTCATATGCATAGTAGCCTGTGTTTGTTGTTGTGATAGTTGTTGAGCTTACTGAAGCGTTAACATCTACAACGATTGGGTTTGTATTAAGTGTGTAGCCAGCTGGAGCCTCAAGCTCTTTGATTGTATACTTAGCAGGCTTAACATTGTACTCGTTCTTTGTCATGTTGTTGCTAGCATCCAGTGTGAAGAACTTATCGTTACCAGCCTCTGTAGAAACAGCCTTAGCTACTAGCTCGCCATTAGCATTGTACAGACCAAATGTAGCACCTGCAAGGAAAGTTTTAGCTGTATCGTCAGCGTCATACTTAGCTGCATCGTACTTTGAAACATTAACACCTAGTGTGTAAACCTTAACAGTAGTACCCTCTACCTCTGTAAAGTTGCCACTGTTGTTCTGATATAGAAGGTAGTCTGTGTTGTTCTCTGCACTCTTTACTTCGATATTCTCGTTGATTGTAGCTTTGTACTGTACAACAACCTCATCGTAATCATAGAAAGAAACACCGTTGAACTCTGCATTGCTAGCAAATACTGTGTTCTTCAGCTCGATAGCAAATGTATAAGTATAAGCACCATCTTTATATGAAGCGTTTGGTACATATGTAAACTGATCAGCATTCAGTACATAATCAGCAGCACCAGCTTTTGCAAGCTTAACTACAGGTGTCTGACCTGCTACATATGTAAGACCATCGTCCATGTTATCACCGATAACATATGTCTTTAGAGGCTGCTCTTTTGAACCAACTACAGAAGCCTTCAGCTCGAATACTACTGGAGTTGTTTCGTCTGTGATAGCTGCGTCTTTATTTGTTGATGTTGTATAGTTGCTTGATGGAACGATTGTCTTGCTTACATCTACTGTATCTGAAGCAGCCTTTACCTCAAGGCTGATTGTAACATCTCTGTTCCATAGAGTGCTCAGGTCGTTTTTGTCGTAGTTCATGTTGTACTCTGGCAGAGTGATAATAGAACCCTGATTCTTTGTTACATTCTGAGGTGTATCACCATTCAGAGCAAAGATATAATAGATACCATCGCTTAGTGCCTCAAAAGTCTTTTCGTGATTACCTTCTGAAACAGCAAATGTATCGATAGCACCACCAAGTATAGATGTCTGATCAGCCTTTGACTTACCCTGAAGAGTATCATCGATTTTGTCTGCAAGCTCAGCTGACTTCAGCTCTAGCTCTGCCTGTGTGCTCTTTACAGCTGAAAGAGCTGTTTTAACCTCTGCCTTAATGCCAGCGTCCAGATTATCGTTAGCCTTGAACTCACCTGTTGTTGTGTTCAGGTCTGCCAGCTTAAAGATTGAGAATGTGAAGCCATCCTTAGTTGACTTTAGTGTCAGCTTGCTTGTAGCTGCTGCACTTGCTGAAACTGCAAATGACATGCATACCATGATTACAGCCAGCAGAACTGATAAAATTCTTACTGTTTTTTTCATAAGTTTTCTCCTTTAATAATATTAAATTAAACGCATTCACTTAGCTTTTAAACTCTGTTCTGCGTTTTTTTCTGTTTGTCAGCATTTCCACGCCGAAGAATGTTGCACCAATCAGAATTATTGACAAGCCAGTATAAATAAAGCCAGTTGTACCAAAACCACTTGCGTTAGGTACAAATAGTGGTGCGTTTACAACTCTGTACTTAATATCGAAGATTTTTTCGCCGTTCTTCAATACATAGCTGTATTTTTTATTGTTGATTTCAAAATCGTGTTCAGAGCCTTTAGCTTCAGTTACCTCTGGTATCATGAAATAGTGCTTTGTTGAGTTAACTATATAACCGTCTTTTGCCTCTATTTCCACTACGCAATACCACTGGTAATTGCTTTCGCTACAGTTACCCTCGCTTGCATATACATCAAGATTATCAAATACTGCAATACCATCAACAACATCCTTAGTTGCTACCGGAGTTAATCCTGATATATTATCTCCATCTTTACCAACCTTATAAAGTGCAAATTTAACATCATCATTAATAGGCTTGCCGTTGTTGTCTACCTTTGTGATTGTCATTTTACCCTTATCGTGGTAATTGTGGAATATTACATCACTTATCGCACCTTCAGCATTAGCCTTAACAGCATCGTCAAGAGTTTTGTAGTATTTAGTTGATGTAGTTATTTTTAAGCCTGTCTGAGAGATTTTAACAGCAGCATAATACTTGTTGCTGTCATATACAAAGCTATCACCTGCGTTTGTATTGGTACAAACATCTGGCACCTCAGCAATTTCAAAATATCTGCTATATTCATAAGTACCAGCTATATGATTTGCTGTATTTGTTGTAGTGCTTGATGTACCTGGCAAAACAACAGGCTCACTTGACCATGTATTAGTCAGATTGTTATAGGTATAACCATATCTGACAGTAAGGTCACCAGTCTGAGGTGAAGGACCAGCGTTGAATACTACACCTACCATGCCAGCAGGAACATCCCATTTATAAATACTACCACTGACATGCTCCATCTTCTTGCCTGGCCATGCTGTTGAGTTTGGATCACCAGATTTCCAGTAGTGAATATGTGGTGTAGCCCAGCCAGCTTTATTATCAAGATAAACGCTGTCGCTTGTCTTGTCAGGTGTAGTTACTGTACGGGTAACAGTTACATCGCCACTGTTGTCAGAGAAGTTGAAATCAGAAACATCAATCTGTAATGTAACCTTTGAACCGGCAACTATACTGAGTGACTCATTACTATCGCCATTAAAATTACCCTTACTGTCCCATTTAAGTGTATCTGTGTTATTAGCACCGAAGCTATATGTAAAGCTGTCTTGTGCTGACAGATTTGTGAAGGTTTTTTCATACACACCTTCATCAACCTTTTGCATCACACTGCCATCTGTAGCACCGTTAACATATACATAGATATTATTTAGCGTGAAATCTGAGTTTTCCTCTTTGATTCCTATTTCTATAGAATCAAACTCAATTACATTACCAGCATTCTGCTCTGTTTTATTAACATTTTGCTTTGTCTGAGCTGTGCCGATTTTACTACCGTCTTCCTCAACCTCCTGCAATGTAAAGCTGAAGGTCTGCTTGAAGTCTGACTGTCCATCCAGCAGCTTGCTTGCAGACAGATTTACAAAGCTTGGATCTGAAATCACAGAGTTCTTAAATATAACTGAGTCACCAGATGAATTCTCTGTAATTGTTCCACCTACAGTGTTGTTTGGATATTCTGTTGTGTAAACATCATCGTTTGCTTTCTCTACAAACTTATAGCTTGCACCTACTGGTATGCCATCAAAAACAATGGTCTGACCAGCCTTTATTGAAAACCCACCATTTTTGCTAGTATTATAGGTTCCAGCTTCACCACTTATACTATATTGTAGTGGGTACGCCTTATAGTCATATTTTAAACCTTTATCATCGTCTGTAGGGTCACCGTCCAGGTCAAGCAATACAGTAAACGGGAAGCTCATATCGGTATTATATGCTTCATCGCTACCCGCCTTTACTGCCTTTTTAGTAAGCGACACTGAGCTTGTTGCTGGTTTGTTTGTATAAGTAACATTGAAATTAGTTGTTTGTCTTGCAGTAACTGTATTTTTGAATATGAATTTGTCGGTTGTAAGACCATTACCACTGGCAACCTTAACTGCATTTTCAACATCAGTTACAGTATAGCTTGTACTGTACTTAAATATAGAATCACTTGGTATATCTTCTTTTAATTCAAGCTCACTGCCTACCTTAGCTATGTTAGTGAATGAAGCCGTTTGTCCATTCTTGATTCCATAGCTACCACTGGAGCTTGTTGTTTTTACATCGCCATCCAGAGTGAATTCCTTGTTTGCTACTTCTGAGCCATTTGCCTTATTAGTGATGGTAAATGTATCAGCATTCGCTACAGCCTCTTTAATACCATTGTTCACATCGGTTGTGTCTACAATCTTATTTGTTGTAAACAGGTTGTCTACAGGGTAGAATGAGAAATTCATCTTGAAGTTAGACTCAATAAGACCTCTTTCCATATAGAATACGGTCATATGGTAAACCTTGTTAGAGCTTAAATGCTTGCCACCGTTAAATGTAACATTCTGGTCATACAAACTGCCGCCACCATTTCTGTTATAAACTCTGTCGGCAGTAGCTTTCATTGTTTTGAAGTTTATTCTACCAGAAGCCATTTTGTGGTTACCACCAAGGTCCAGTACAAGATTCTCGTTGCCATTATCATCAGAAAGAAATACCCAGATGTCATCATCACCAGAGAATTCAAACATAATAGGCTGACCATTTGAAGTACCGTCTAATGTACCAGTATCTGTAACCTTGAAATCGATATCAATACGAATACCAAAACCATAGTCCAGATTATCATAGCCATCTCTGTAACCCCTATTGTTACTACTTTTGTTATTGAATGGGAATATACCGTATTTTGGAAGATATATGCCATCTTTATGCAGGTCTGATTCTGACATAAAATACTTCAGACCATCTTCCACACCATAGCCTGTGCCAGCTCCATAGTTTACAGAAGTTGGTGTTTTACCATTCCATGTAAAGTAAACATTATCTCTGGCACCCTCAGAATCAAATCTATATGTGCTATAGCTACCATGCTTCTCTTCAACAAATGGGAAGTAAGACTTGTAAACATTAGCGATTCTGTGACCGTTGTTATTAACATATCCGTTGTCATCATATTTCTTACGCAAGAAGTCTGTATCAAAGTATGGCATTTTCAGACTGTCTGTAGCCATCAATGAGCCATTTTTCAGTCTGTTTTGCACCAGCCCCTGAACAGCCTCATTAGGGGAATTAATACCAATTTGCTCAGCCACATTCCATTGGTTAATGTACTCTCTGTTAGAGTTATTTGGAACATACCAGAAATTTTTAACATTATCACCATTAGTAGCGTTTACAAAGTCACCACCATGGTCGTTCACTCTGTTGCCATCGTGATCCCAATAAGCACCACCAACATTACAGAAGTTACCAAAATACAGTGGTTCTCTCCATGCACCATTATTCTCGACTACACGCATTAAAGTTCTATTGAATTTATAGAACGGATACCAATCGTCTTCGGCTCCATAAAAGCCCGTACCTGCCTGCATTGGTTTAAGGTAGCCATTTGAAATTTCCTCGTCTGACATATAGTCAAAATATGTAGCATTCGCAGCAAAAATACCCTGACCAAAATTACAGCCTGTTTCTGCATCGTAGCTATCGCTGACTATAATCTCGTCACATGATAAAGTATTTTCGTTAAAGTTAACTTTCCATGTGCCATTCTCGTACACAGGATTATTACCTGTTGGCAGCTGCAGGTCATCTGTTTGCCATGAATCGGTACCACCATTGAATATAATCCAGTTGGCTGCAGGATTTACTTCAATCTTATAGTAAGCAGAATTTCCTACTCGCTGCATATCAGTACCAGGCCAATCACCAAGATGTTTCTGGTTACCATTATTTCTATCCCACGCATAGGCACACACCTTGGAGCCACCATTTGTATTTTTGTAATAAACAAATCTGCCTGCAGCAGAAACTGTTATATTAGCAGCCGGAAAAATAGACACTAACATCAAAAACACTAAAATCGCTGACAAAGCTCGCTTAGAAACAGCTAGCATTTGTTTTTTAGTTTGTTTCATTCTCAATCTCCTTTCATAATATTTTATTTTAAATATTCAGCTATCAATTCTGAATATAAAAATAACAAAACTAACTGTTAAATTATACTATATTCAAACTCAAAATAAAACAGTTATTTTTCACAAATCATATTCGTTTTGCGTGTATTTTTATCCACTTATAACCAATTATTATATGCACTATTAACAAGCTGTTTCTATATTCGCAATTACTCATTTATGTAATTCGCCATAGAATTACTTTTTTATGGTCTTTTTGACACTTCACGAAAAGTAAAACTTATACTATAATATCAAAAATTCTCATTCCATGCAAAAAGCACTGCAAAAAAAACTCTATAGCAATGCCATAGAGGTTTTTACTGTTTATCTGATTTTGTTCAATTATTTCTTCTTTTTAAATATGCTGAAAAATCCACCCTTTTTCTCGGCAGGTACTTCTTCAGCCTTAACAGGCTTTGTATCTTCATCTGCTTCTTCAGGTGTTTCCTCTGCTGTTTCTTCAGTATCAGCCTCGGCTACTTCTTCAGCCTTAACCTCTTCTTCCTCAACAGCTTCGTTTTCTGACTTATCCTCGTCATCCTCTTCAGTCTTAGGAATTACAGCCTGCTCCTTTTTAACAGCTTCACTTCTGTTAATCTGGTTAGCAACCATATGAAGAATATCCTCAGTAGATGCCTGGCGTGGCATTGGAGGAATTTCTATATTTGTTGGCTTCTGCTCCTGTGGAGCCTCTTCCTTTGCCTTGAACATTGTAAGTGGCTTTTCGCTGAATTCCTTCATCTGCTTCATAGCGTCAGCAGCAAACAAGAAGCCAAGTGTAGCAGGGTTAAAGATAATAATACTGCAAACATCGTTAAGCATAGAGAAGGCTTCGTCTAATGTTACAGCTATTGGCACAACCTTACCCTTGAATATAAGGTTAAATTCCTCTAAATCTGTAAACAAAGGTAACGCCTTTGTCTGTGTATCAGAGTTTTGTAGTGTTATAGCAGGAAACTCGTTACCCTCAAGTGGCACATAGCTGTAATTCTCTGCACCATAAAATTCAAACTTCTTCTCGTTGTATAAAGCCTCAGCAGCTCTTGAAAGCACAACAGCCTCTGGCTGTTCTTCGCTTGGCTTCTGAAGTGGCAGCAGGAATGTTGTTTTAAAAATAAGGTGACTAAGCTGACTTGTAAGTGTCATCTGTGTTGCCTTTACCTGTGGGTTTTCAATGCCTGCACATTCAATACATCTGATAAATGCGTTATATATAGGTGAGTTGTACACACTCCACTTATCCTCTGTTGGCTGGTCAAGAAGGTCATCTCTGTCAAGTATATAAGCACTGCCGTCAGGCTTTACATATACTATCTTGAAAACACCATACTTCTTACAGTTTTCTATAATAGTACGAGCCTGCTCTGAATCAACCTGATAATACTGGTTATCAAAAATCTTTGTAGCCTCTACAAGACCCTTTACATTGTCCTCTCCCTCTACAAAGAACATCTTACCCTCAAAATCGATTGCAGGGTAAATTTTATTCAGATGGCCAGAATGAACAAAGAACATTTCAGTATCTTTTTCACCCGATAAAAATCTTCTGAAATCCTCAGATTTTTCACGAGCCTGCTCTTTCATATCGTTTCTTAATCCCTCTATAAGATTTTCATCTGTACCTGTTGGATTACCTGGCTTTGCCTGAAGTGTTACTGGCTTTGACTCTGGTGAAGCCTGAGTAAACACCTTAAGTACTCTGTCTATTGGTGCATTAGCACATAGTGTATCAACCAAAGACAAGAACATTTCTCTGTCTGTTTCGTAAAGCTCAAATTCATTTTTTGTAAGCAGATACTCAAAAGCAGTACAGCTACCCTTTACTATCTCCTCTGTATTCTCAATTGTATCAGCAAATCTTAAGCCACCCTCAAAATCTAAAACTCTGATAAGATAGAATTTTTCAGGGTTAGATTTAAACAGCATAAAGCGTCCTGCCTCGTCGTAGCACACCTTTTCGAAATCTATTTTCATTTTTAACAACCTCCTTATATTTCATAACTCTTCTTTATATTATAACAGCATATTAAACAAATAGCAAATATTTTTAGTAAATTTGCTGTTTATTATATTAATTTTCTGTTTGCTCTATGTTTTCCTGCTTTATAGCCTATAAGCAACAGAATCACTACAGCTACAGCAAAGCTTACACCAGCTACAAACAGACCCATATCGCCTGATTTCTCAACAGTAACCACGCTTTTCTCTTTTTCAGCTGGCTTTGTGGTGTTTTCGTCAGCCTGTTGAGTGGGTATAATCTTTTCAACAGCAGTTACAGCTTCGGCAGTCTTTTCTTGCCGGTTGCTGTTAAGCGTTTTACTTTGTGCCGGCTTGCTGTTTGCAACCTTTTCTGTAATTTCAACACCATACAGCTTACCCTCGCTACTTTCAAGCACAAATTCATCGCTTGACACTGCGTTACTTGTGTAAATCTGTATATCTGTATTCGCTGTATAATTCTCTGCCTCAAATTTTATTTCTGCCAGACTGCTTTTTTCTACAGCTGATATCCCCTTTGTGTTGATATACATAACCGTTAATGTGTTATCTCTGTATGCCTTCTCTATATAACCACAGCTACCGTCGTTTACGCTACATCCCTTATACACAATACCATCACCATGTACAACTGTAAACATTACAACACTTACAGGGCTGTTACACTGCACCTGTAAATTTACGGTAAAGCCTTTACCCTTTTCTACCATAGACGGCATATCTGCATAGCAGTTAAGCACATCATAGCCTATACAGGTTATACTGCTGTTTATAGTAAGTACCACTGTTACTATAAAAACTGATAATCCCCTTATTAATTGCCTCATAGCTTTATATTGTATAGTCTGCAAGCATTTTCGGTTGTTATCTCTAAAAGCTTTTCCATGCTTATGCCCTTTATCTCTGCTATTCTCATAGCTGTGTATTTTATCATAGTCGAATCACAGCGTTTTCCTCTGAATGGCACAGGAGAAAGATAAGGTGCGTCTGTTTCAAGCAACAGCCTGTCAAGTGGTATATACTCGGCAACCTCTACACTGTGCCTTGCATTTTTAAAGGTTACCACACCACCTAAGCTTATAGACATACCAAGCTTTACAACCTCCTTGCACATCTCTGCACTGCCAGAAAAGCAATGTAAAAGTCCGGCAGGCTTATACTCCCTTAAAATCTCCATAGTATCTCCATGTGCATCTCTGTCATGAATCACCACAGGCAAATTCATCTCTCTTGCAAGCTCAAGCTGCTCTACAAACACCTTTTTCTGTATATCTCTTGGCACGCTGTCCCAATAATAATCAAGACCAATTTCGCCTATAGCCACAGCCTTTTTATCCCCTGCAAGCTTTCTGAGAGTATCAATATAATCATCTGGCAAATCGTTTGCTACCTCTGGGTGAATACCTACTGTTGCGTACATAAAATCATACTTTTTAGAATAATCCAATGCCCATTGCGAGGTTGCAAGGTCAACAGCTGCATTTACTATACAGCCTACACCGTTTTCTGGCATAGAGACTAAAACCTTTTCTCTGTCATCGTTAAATTTATCATCATCATAATGTGCATGTGCGTCAAAAATAATCGCCATATAAATCACCTTCACAAAATTTTAGTAATTATAGAGATTATAGCAAATTAAACCCAGCGTGTAAAGCTATCACATATACAGATTTTTTCAGTTGACATAAACCCCTACACATATATAATTATACTAAAAGAAACTTACAGGAGGTTGTTAATAATTATGATATATAAAAGTGCAACAGAATTAATTGGTAACACACCATTGCTTGAAGCTGTTAATATAGAGAAATCAGAGGCTTTAAATGCTACTGTGCTTTTCAAGCTGGAATATTTAAATCCAGCCGGAAGTGTAAAGGACAGAGCAGCAAAGGCAATGATAGATGACGCTGAGGCTAAGGGCTTATTGAAAGAAGGCTCTGTTATTATTGAGCCAACCTCTGGCAACACAGGAATCGGCTTAGCCTCTATTGCTATATCAAAGGGCTACCGTGTAATACTTACCATGCCTGAAACCATGAGCATAGAAAGAAGAAACATCTTAAAGGCATACGGTGCAGAAATTGTGTTGACAGATGGCTCAAAGGGCATGAGTGGTGCAATAGCAAAGGCTGAAGCATTGGCAAACGAAATTCCAGACAGCTTTATACCAGGACAATTTACAAATCCTGCAAACCCTGCAATACACAAAGCAACTACAGCTGTAGAAATATGGAACGACACAAACGGTGATATAGATATTTTCGTAGCCGGCGTTGGCACTGGTGGAACTTTAACCGGCATTGGTGAATATCTGAAGGAGCAAAATAAAAATATAGAAATAGTAGCTGTAGAGCCTTTGACCTCGGCTGTGCTTTCAACAGGCAAGGCTGGTCCTCATAAAATACAGGGCATTGGTGCTGGCTTTATACCTGAAATTCTCAACAGAGAAATTTACGATAAGGTTATCACCGTAAACGACGATGACGCCATAGCCTATGCAAAGCTTATGGCAAAGACAGAGGGCATACTTGTTGGTATTTCATCTGGTGCTGCAATCTGTGCTGCAATACAGCTTGCAAAGCAACCAGAAAACGCTGGCAAAACAATTGTAGCTCTGCTGCCTGACAGTGGCGACAGATATTATTCCACTCCTCTGTTCACAGAATAATAAGTAATAAACCAAACGCCGAGTGAGTATATATCACATTGACTATACACAGCAAAAATGCTAAGATTATATCAAATCCAGCAAAAGGTTTTGATGTTATGCCGAATCATGTAAAAACAGCAAGGATATTACCAGCTTTTCTGAATACCATGGTAATTCTTTGCGTTGTTTTCAGCGTTTCGGCTTTTTTATTTACTTTTTCACCTATAGCAGAAGCATATTCAGGCTACACATTAAACGGAATCAGCAGTAATACAGCTATGCATTGTGAT
>JAXJDU010000288.1:0-1857 GCA_036301785.1 Acutalibacteraceae bacterium
AGACTGTACCACAGCTTAAAACACCATACGACCTTGCACTTGCATATACACCAGGCGTTGCCGAGCCCTGCATGGCAATTCATAACGATTATAAAAAGTCCTTTGAGCTTACAAGGCGAGGTAACTTAGTTGCCGTTATATCTGACGGTACAGCAGTTTTAGGGCTAGGTGATATCGGTGCAGAGGCTGGCATGCCTGTAATGGAGGGTAAATGTGCTTTATTTAAGGAATTTGCAGATGTTGACGCTATTCCACTTTGCATACGCTCAAAAGATGTTGACGAGATAGTAAGAACTATATACCTTATATCTGGTAGCTTTGGTGGCATAAATCTTGAGGATATATCAGCACCGAGATGCTTTGAAATTGAAAAAAAGCTGAAAGAAATTTGCGATATTCCAATATTTCACGATGACCAGCACGGAACAGCCATTGTAACAGCTGCTGCTGTGATAAATGCAATGCGACTGGTAAAAAAGCCCTTAAACACCGTTAAAACAGTAATAAATGGTGCAGGCTCAGCAGGCATTGCAATCGCCAGACATCTGCTGCGTTTAGGTATTAGCGATATAATTATGCTTGATTCAAAGGGAATTCTTAATGCTGATGACCCGACTATTAACGATGAAAAGAAAGAGATTTGCAAGCTTACAAATGAAAGTAATCTGCAAGGCACACTTAAAGACGCTGTAAAGGGTGCTGATTTATTTATAGGTGTATCAGCACCCAATGTGCTTACAGAGGATATGGTACGCTCAATGAACAAAGATGCTGTTGTATTTGCTCTGTCTAACCCTGTTCCGGAAATTATGCCAGATATTGCCAGAAAAGCCGGTGCAAAAATTGTGGGCACAGGTCGCTCTGACTTTGCTAATCAGATAAACAATGTACTTGCATTCCCAGGAATTTTCAAGGGAGCATTTGAATGCAGAGCAAGTGAAATAAACGAGCAAATGAACACAGCTGCCTCTTTTGCCATTGCAAGCCTTATAAGCGATGAACAGCTGTCAGAAAATCATATACTTCCAGATGTACTCGACAAAAGGTTAAGCCGTGTTGTTGCAAACGCAGTAATAAAAGCAGCAAGAGAATCCGGCGTTGCTTCTGATTAATATAAAAAGGCCTTTGACACAGCTTATATAAGCATTTTGTCAAAGGCTTTTTAACATAACTACAAGTTATAAAAATAATAAAATTAAACCCAACCTGCAAGCCTATCGCAATAAATTACGAGTAACTACCATTATCGCAACACAAGATAAACCCATAATTAACACCTGTCTATAGCTTATCTTAATCTTTAGTTTTTTAAGTAATTTTTCGGCATCCTGTGGTCCCATAATAGCTTCATATATTCCAAATACTAAAAATACAACCACACCGAGAGAAGTAACTCCATTTATAAACATAAGAATCATTTTTATTATATTATTCATATGTATCCCCTCAGCATATTTTTCACTGCAATTCATGTTGTATCCTCGAAACAGTTAAAAAATCTTATCCTAAGTTTAAGCGGTGTTTAATACAAATACGAAAAAACCACCCATTCGGGTGGTTTAATTATGTTGGCGTCTTCCTATTTTTCCAGGCCGTCACCAGCCAAGTATTTTCGGCACTACTGAGCTTAACTTCTGTGTTCGGGATGGGAACAGGTGAACCCTCAGCGTCATCAACACCAACTATTAATATTGCCGTTAAAAACGGCTAATTAAAACCAAACATATCGTTTGGACTAGAGGCATACTTCATACACCCTGAAAACTGAATAAAGAATTGCATTTTGCGAATTTCAAATGCTAGAACCAATTTATTATGGTCAAGCTTCCGACCTATTAGTACTGCCAAGCTTAATGC
>JAXJDU010000289.1:0-5255 GCA_036301785.1 Acutalibacteraceae bacterium
AAAGCCTTTAAAAAGGCTTTACCCAAACTTTAAGTTTTTGGTTTGTTCGTATCCCGATTAACTACAATTTTTTATTTCGCTGAACGCTTATATAAAATATATCCTACCGGATAAAAAGCTACTGTTAAAAATTTCTTGAAGCCTGTATTTGGGATTTTGCAGATTTCTGAGAATTTACAGCCATACTGCAAACCATCTCTTGATAATCCGATTATCTGGAACAAAAACTTCTTTGGTGCATATTTTGCATAGTCCCAGCAATCATTTATAAAGTGCTTACGCATAAAAAAGGTTTCTTTTAAAGCTTGTGTCTTTTTTGATGCAGTAAGTGCATTATCTGTGTCGTTGATATAATATCTTAATGCTTTATTTATGTATCTTGCCTTATACATTCTGCCTATTGTGTTCCAATAGATATTCTCTGGGTAGAAGTGCAGACCCTTTTCCTCTGGGAATGGATGCTCCTTCATAATATCTGTTCTTGTCATACCCCAAAGCTCGCCATCGATTTTATATTTAAGCTTAAAATCAAGGTCGTTACAATCTATATAATCCTGCTGCATAGGAGTACCAAAAATTTTACCGTCTAAATCGCAGCAACGGCATGAAATTCCATAAAAGCTGTTTTTCTGGTCATCCGGGATTTTATTCCATTCCTCGATAAACACCTCAAGAGCATTATCAGTACAGCTATCGTCAGAATCAAGGATTATAAAAAATTCACCCTGTGCAATTTCTAACGCTCTGTTTATAGCAATGTGTTTTCCCTGATTTTCCTGATATTTATAGATTATAGGGAAAAAGGTTGACTCGCTTATAATCTCGTCTACAACCTCTTTAGTGTTGTCGGCAGAGCCGTCATCAATAATAATCCATTCAAAGCTTTTAAAGGTCTGAGCATTAAGGCCATCAAAAGCTCGTCTTAATGTACCTGCACGGTTATATGCAGGAGTAAATACGGTAATCAAAGGCTTTTCCATTATAATCTACACCCTTCGTTTATTTTAATTTCTTTAAAACTTTATTTTTAAGCTCTTTAATCTCGCTAAAGCTGAACATAATAGGCACACTGATTGCATAGCCTACAACAGCAGCTAACAAGCACACGCCTGCAAATACAAGCCATGAATCAAGAGCAATTACATTTCTGATTACAGAGAAGATTGCAACAAGCACAAAGAAAGTCAGCCAGCCTCTTAGCATAGATGGGAAGAAGCTTGTAAGCTTTTGCTTTAACAGATGTGCTGAATAAATAGGTATAAAGAAGAACGCTCTCAAGCTCATAAGCACAGAGCTTGTACCTGCAATTACATAAACATTGTTGTCACCAAGGTCATAGAAATTGATAACAAAAACTGTAATTGCAATACTTACCACACCTACACCCAAAGCAACCAGTACAGGCAGCTTCAGCTTGTTGCATACAGAGTTAAGCATTGTCATACATTGTGTATGTGCTGTAAACAGATATGATACACAGGTAAGCACCGACAAAATCTGAATAACCTGAATTTCCTCAGGAGTTTTTGAAGGCTGCCATAGTGTGTAAAATTCGTAACCAAAGGCTATAAAGCCTGCTATTGGTACAGTAAGAATAAAGCTTAATATTCTTGATGTAAAGCTTACTTCTTTTACAAGTCCCTTTATGTCATCCTTTGCGTAAAGGATTGTATAATGAGGTGCAAATACACCACCGATTGTTGCAATAAGACTGCTTATACAGTGTGGGATTGTTTTTGCTATTGACAGAATACCCATCATTGTTGCACCAAGTGCAAGGTTACACATCAGCAAATCCACGCCAGAAATCAAAGCATTACTCAGCTGTGCAAGTGACATCCACAAGCCTGCTGCCAGAATGATTTTTACATATTTAAGCTTAAAGTTTTTAAAGCTTATCTGAACATCAGGAAGAATCTTCTTTTTAACTGTAATGTTTGTTAAAAGCAAGAATACACCACTTGCCAGTGTTGCCAATGCAATAAAGTAAAGCTGAGCTGGGAAGCAAGTGAACAACAGCACTATAAGTGCAATTTTAAGAAGGTTAGAAATTATATCTCGGATAGAGTTAATTTCTAGTCTGTTCTTTACAAATGTAGCTGTTGTGAAAATAGCTGTAACCACGCTTATAACAAATGTTAAGAATGTAACACCAAAGGTAATTTTAACACTGCCTATCAGCTTTTCTGGTACATCAAGGAAAACATCAAGATAACAGGTAAATAGTCCGGCTGCAAGAAGCATTACACCTGCAAGGAATAAATCTGCAACAAGCACCGAGCTGAATAGCTTTGACGCTTTCTTTTTGTCACCCTGATGGTAAGCGATAGAAATAAATCTGCCAGACATAGAGTTAAGTGCAGATGTTATTATAGTTGCATACTGTACAAAGTTATTCGCAAGTCCTATAAATCCATAGCTTTCGGTACCAAGTGCCTGTACAAGATATGGTGTAAGGAAAAAGTTTATTGCCATGTTTACGCCAAATGAAATTATTGACGCAAGCAGATTAATGGTCATCTGTTTACTTGTGTTTTTCTCTGCCATTATTCACCCTTCTTATTTCTTAGAAATAGATAATAAATATTCTCTGGATTTATTTTGCTCCTCTGTAAGGAAGCTCTCAACTGCACTCCAGTCTGTGTCAGCGTCTATCTGTGGATTATAGCCCTCTGCAAGAATACGGTTTTCTAATCCCAGCTTTATCATAAGCTCCTTTGAGCGATTATTCTCACCTGTTTGTGTATCGGTTTCTACCACAAAATTCTTGTGATATATAAGTGAAAATGCGTTGCCATGGAATGAGTTTGTACACACATAGGCAGCATTTTTTATCAGACCCAGAAATTTGTCGGCTGTTACTGCGTCCATATATGTAAGCATTGGGTCTTTAACCTTATGAGCCTTGTTAAGGTAGATTACCTTCATACCTGTTTTTCGTGCAAGCTCAAGTGCATAGTTAACCAGATTCTTCGGGTTAAGCACAGTAAACACGAAGATATAAGGCTCGTTTATGTCTACCTCAGCGGCAATTTCGTCCCACTTTTTGCTGTTAAGCAGCAGAGTAGGGTCTACATTTATAACTGCGTCCTTACCTGCAACATCCTTAACAAGCTCTTTACCACTTGCCTCTCTTACAGAAACAGCACTGAAGCAACCTATACGCTCCTTGTACTGCTGCTGCTTTTCTGCTGGCAGCTGCTTTGTGCCAAAGCTTGCAGCGTAGGAATACTTCTGTGAATCGTCTGCAAAATCAAGGAAGTAAGCAGAGTCAAAGCCAGCACACACAGGACTCCACACCTGGTCGCTGCCTGTAATAAAGCCGTCAAACTCGCCTGCACATTCTTTTATAGTTTCTTTAGTATATGGCTTTGTCATCTTTAAAAAGTGCTCACCAAAATACTGTGAGTTTTTACGCTCTTTAGTAATATGCTTTGCATAGCGTAATGTATAGCAATAGTTTTTTAAGGACTTACCCTTAATATATTTTACAATCTTTGCTCTGTCCTCAATAAATTTACAACGATAATTAATAACCTCGTTCTCTACACCCATATCATTAAGAAAGTTCTGTAAAGCATAGGTCTGTAATACAGCACCGTAGCTTAATGCGTGGTGAAAAGTAACTATACCTAATTTTTTATACATAAAAAACTCCTATAATTCAGAAATAGTATTATACTGAAGCTACGTTATAAGCCTCTGTATACTTCATTTTGCGAACTGTTCCTTTTTCTCTTTTTATATTGTTATAAACAGTAGTAGTTATAGCAAGGCCTATAAACCATGGGAATATCTCCTGTGGATAAAGCAGTACATTACCTGATGCACAGTAAACCAGACAGATAGTCTGTACAGCAACAGAGAATGTAAGCAGGAACTTCTGATTATTGGTTGTTTCGCCGCTACGCATTAACGCAACTGAACGACCATAGAAAGCCAGCAGGCCACCAAACATCAGTACCGTACCTATAAGGCCAAGCTCACCTAAGAATTCGTAGTAAACATTGTGTCCGAAGTGCTTCCATACTTCACCCTGTACTATAACATTATGCTCAAACAGATACTGGTTGAAGCTGCCTATTCCCATACCAAACAAAGGCTCTTTCCTGAACATCTCAAAGCAGAATGGCCACAAATCAAGACGACCTGTAAGGCTTGTCATAGAATCCTTGTCGGCAAATCTCTCGAAAAGGTGTGAAAATTGTGGTACTATAGAGCCTACCACAACTATACCACACAATGCGATAAGCACAATTGGAATAATCTTTACAAATCTGCCCTTTTTCTTAGAGATTAAAAGCAGTATCGACATTGTTATAATCGGTGTTAAGAACAGCATTCGTTTACTTGTTAGAATAAGTGCCCAGAATAATATCAGCAGAAAGAACATATCTGACTTTCTGAATTTTTCTCTTGAAAAATACTTTGCCAAATAAACAGCTATACCCATATTCATAATAAAGGCAGCCTCACCCTTCTCTCTTGCAAAGCCAGAATATGAACCAGACCATTTTATCTCCTGTATCATCATCTGGTTAACCTCAGGGTGTCTTGCAGGGTTTACAATAAACCAGAAGTAATCTATCATCAGATTTTCTATAAATGATGACATTATAATAGAAACAGCAATTACTATACATACTATCTCTATCGCCTTTATTGTTTTTTCAAACAGGCTTTCAGGATAGTCTGCCAGCAACAGCAACGACGCACACACATATACCTTCGTCAGCTTTAGCGTGGCTGCTGTGTCGATAGTATATGTTAACGATATAGCAATATATATCGCAGTTATCAGCATAAGCACAACGGGCGTTGTTAACAGCACCTTTTTATTTTTTAAAACAATAACTGCAACTGTTACTACAGTTATCGCCATTATAAGTGGCATTCTTAATTTACTAGGAAACGCTGATACACCACCAACAGATATAATCGTAAACGCAAAAACCAGGAATGCAGTAACAAGCGTTTTAAGATTAAGATTTATTTTTACACTTTTTGAATTATCTTTTAAACTGTATTGATTCATATATCAAAACCTCATTACAGGCTTGCAAAAGCCTTTATACTAAGTGAAAATATAAAATCTCCCATTTTCAGGCACAGCCACTTTATAAATGTTTTTTTAGTAAGATATTTTTTACAGAATGAAAGCTTAAAGGCTCTTGCTTTTTTTGCATTCTCTTTAAACTGCACCGGATATGACTTACGGGCATTCAGTGTGCACATAAGAGTAAGCAAAGTAAGGT
>JAXJDU010000290.1:0-3616 GCA_036301785.1 Acutalibacteraceae bacterium
CTTGCTCATTTGTGGTACAATATGTATTGTTCATAGTGATTTTCCTCCTGTTAGGTTGGTGTGGTAACTTTATTCTAACATCGTGGTTCTTCACTGTGAACCTTTTTTATTTATCTGTTCAATTTCATTTTACAATTTACCTTTAATTTTTATAATTACTTTCTATTATCAAGTCATATAAATTTAGTTTTTTAAAAAACTACAATTAAATAAGCTATACAAAAATAAATCGTTGCATTTGAGGGCATCTCCCTCATCTGCAACGATTTTCTTATATATGATTTATGTATTGTTATACGGATATAATCCTGATATGCACTGTCAGTGTCAATTCAAGCTCACATAAAAACAATAAACTGATATAATTCCTCTATAGTCCTCCAAAAACATTTTGTTTTTGGGAGCACCTACTTTAATAATTGATATTACATATCTCATCCAGTAATATCAATGTAGGTAGTGAAAACATAAGCCTGCTAGATAAACTAGCAGTAAAAATCACATAAAGAATCAAAGAACTTTGTTACAAAAAACACTCAACCACAGAGAAGAAAAACAAAAAACTATATACATATCTTAGTAAAACTATCAACCAAAAATAACACCTATCGACTGTCACTTCGAAATTCACTATACACCTTAACCAAAAGTTTATAATTATAAAAATATAATATACACCACATTACAGGCTAACTAAAAAGTACGCTATACACGAAAATACCAGTCGGTGAATTTTAACAGCAATAACATTTTGTATGTTTTTTCAGCGAAAAAGTAATCTCTACTTGTAACTGTGGAAATCAAAGGTCATTTCATCAAAGTCAAAAACACAAAACAGCAAAATTGTATCACTTTGATCAAGCAAATCCCACAAATATCCGATAGCACCTACCCCTACTAAGACATCTTTATCATTCTGTCTTTTGAATTATCGGCAGAAGAATATTTTGTCCTGCTAATATTTCATTAGCGTTTTCTATACCATTTATAGCTAATATAATATCACAATTGGCTCGGTAATCAATTTCGTTATCAACACATATTGACAAAAGGCTATCTCCTGGTTGAATTGTATATACAGTAAAAGCTACTAAATTTTCCAAGTCATTCTTCTCTAAAAATCCATTGAGTCTATCTAATACTGAATTTTTATTTTCTAACCATATTTTATCACTTTCTATTCCTTCGTCTTCAATTGATGTATCTGCTGTGGTATCATCTGCAGTATCTATTTTCTCGTTAGTAACATATTGCTGTAAGTTTGTAATTTCTTCTGATTGTTTATCAATTGTTTCTTTTTGTTCATCAATCAAAATACTCATATCATTTAAACTTTGTTGTAAATCCTTTTTTAAATAAATTAGCGATAACCCCAAAAGCAAACAAACAGCACAGAAAACAGAGATTATGGGTAGAATAGCTTTGTTCTCTCTATAAAAAATTTTTTCGTGTTTTTCTGTTTTTGCTTGCTCGATTTTTATAGGTTTTCCAACCTCATCATAAATATAATATCCTCTTAATTTCTCAACCTTACCATTTTTCCATTGAAAAAATCCTCTGATATTTTGAATTGGATCAATTACATACGCAACCTGAAAGGGCATATTAAAAAAATTCTCTTGAATGAACATATCATAATTAGATAGAAAAACTCCATAATTCGGATGTGTATGTTGCCACCCTACAATTTTCATATTTGGATATAATTTTTCGTGCTCTGTGTGAATATATCCCCAAGTGTCATGGGTAAAAGTAAGAGTAGATGCTGATGCGTCAGTATATTTTGCTTCAATATACTCAGAAATAATAACATATATTTTTCCGTTTTTCTCAACATACTCACCTAAAATAATACTACCTAGCTCTTTACTTGTATTAGATGAAGCTAACTTTTCTAAGGCGTTGTATACATTCTGTTTGATATAAATTCTCACATCATCATTTTCAATTTCTCCAAAAGAAAGAAAATTAAGAGGTAACTGAACATCAGTGTTGATATCAGATTGAGCATCTTGTATTTCGATTTCAAAATCCTTATTCTCCAACTATTATCCCCCCTCTATCATTTATAAATAAATAATAAGCAGAAAAACGAAGTAAACGATTATAGTTATCGCCGTCGCTAATGTATTAGTACCTCCTTTTTCTTGCATGTACTGCGATTTCATTGGCTCTGCCATTGATTTAGCTTGCTGTAGCTTTTTTTCAAGTTCATTCATATATATATAGTCTGCAAACAAACCAAAAGCAATATATCCTACCAATGTCAAAAATGATATTGAAGGAATAAAACTTAGAATACATGCTATTAACAAAACACCATAACCATAAGCATACATCTTTCTGTATATAAACCAATAAGGTGCTACTAAAAACGCTGCCCAGTTCCAAGAAGTTTTTTTGTTTTGGTTTTTTAATTCTTGAAATTTTGCCACATAATATTCTTTTTTCTCACCGATAAGCCTAATTAAATCATTATCCAAGCATGTTTGTTGTGCATATACATTACTGGTATATTGACCGTAGAATGGTCGAGCATTGGTGTTGTTTTGATATGTATTTTGATTGTAGTTGTGACTATAGCTTTGCTGATAAGGGTATTGCTGCTGAGAACTATTCACACTAGAGTAATTTGTAGCCATGCTTGTTACTAAACGAGTACCACACTTACTACAAAAAGAAGATGTACTGCTATTTATCGCACCACAGTGCGTACAATAAACTATATCACTATTTGTCTCAGAGATATCGTCATATAAAAGCTCTTTTGAAGTTACCGATGTTGAACCTCCATCTGTACATTTGATAGTTCCCAAACAACCAAATGTAGTGCAGCCCTGATTTTCAACCCAGCACTCCTTATGGTGTGGCATATCACATTGACTACAAATAACTATATTATCATTTAATTCAAATTTACTTTTGCAAAACGGACAAATTTTCTCTTCGTAATCATTCACTGTTGCTCACTCCTTCAGTGTAACTTTCTATCTCATTATCTGGAACTATCACACCTTCTGTAGTACCTTCTGTAGCACTTTCTGCAATTGCTTTTTCTAAATCCGAGTTTACATCTTCTGTTGCATCTTCAGTTTTATTCAAGATTTCATTATCATTCTGTGTATTATCAGTTTTTAAACCTTCTTCTGTTTTAGATGCAGGCTTCTTAAGTTCAGAAACCTCTGCGCTAAGAGTGTTAATTTGCTGCTGCATTATTCCTAATGAACTATTTGCACTTGCGATTAAATCTTTTTGTTCTTGTTGTAATTTTTTTATTTCTGCACTTTGTGACATATTAGATAATAAAAGAAAAACGATAAACAGACCCATTATTACAAGAGCTATATTCTTCGCAGAAAACAAAGTTTCTTCACATTCTTTATCTTCAACAGATTTATCTTTCTCGTTTAAAACATCTATTTCAACACCTGTTTTATCGTATACATAAAAGCCTTTACATTTTTCGAGCTTACCGTTGATCCAAAAATAGAAACCTTCTATTTTTTGAATTGGATCAACAACATATGCAATCTGATAATCTTCGGTAAAGAAATTCTCATGAATAAACTTATCATATTCAGATAAAAAAATGCCAAAATCAGGATGAGTATGTATC
>JAXJDU010000291.1:0-7379 GCA_036301785.1 Acutalibacteraceae bacterium
CCGTGCTTTATTCCTAAGCCACTTCGGGCAAATAAGAAAATAGCATGATTGTTGTCAGGTAATTCGGCAGCAATTCCAGTAGGTATTAACGCACGCTCGGATGGTTTTATTGTTACAGGCTGGTCAATGCAAGCGTGTAAGTCCATTCCTGCTGAGCCAGCTGTAGCTTTGCATGGTACAATAGCATTATCTTTTAATTTCTTTATTTTAAGCTTCATAATTCAAAATCCTTTATAGCACACCCTTATAGTATAAGCCTCGTGTGTGACCACCCTCTATTTTGCTTTTAGCTTTTACACAGCTTAAAGCATATAGCTTTTCTTCAGTGGTTTCAGTTGTGAAAAGCATAATGTTAAAATCTGTGCTGGTGATTTCTCTTAATCTGTCACCCATATAAAGAGGTACACTGTTATATAGCTGTGTACAGCCACCACTGCATTTATAAGGGAAGCTGATTTCCTTTCTGTCAGTTATATATCCCAGTTTGCCACATTCAGCACAGCCACTGCTGGCAGAGTTTACACCGGGACAATTTCGTGTAAGCATAAGTGGTAATTTACCATAAATAATAGCACCGATTTTTGCGTTACCACCTAAAGCGTTGATTTGCTGCAGGGTAAGCTCAAACGAAGCTGTTAAATCCTCAATTCCCAGATTCTCAAAGAAGCTTACAGACTCGCTGTTCATAACATTAAGTCTGAAGCCACCATGAATTGAAAAACCAAGCTCCTTGCATAAAGGTATTGCACCAAGATTGTTTACCAATGCGTGTGTAATACCGTTTTCTTTTGCTTTTTTCAGGTTGGCTCTTATCTGGTCTTCTCGTGAAAACATACCAGCAAAGATTTCGATGCCAAGCTTGAATCCCTGTGCAGATAGCTCCCTGATTTTATCGGCAGGTGTATTTTCAGGAATAAAAACAAGCTCACATTCAGCAAATTCTTCAGGGATATCCCAATCTGTGAATACAGCTCTTAAAGGAACGTTCTCCTTATGGCTTCTGGTGTGGGTTTGTGCAGGTGTAACAGCCTTTAACGGTGCTATCTCTCTGTCTGCCAGCTTGGTTGTAAGCTGAGCCAGAGCCTCTCTACGCAAATTGTTTAAAACAGACATCGGTACAGTAACATTGTCATCAATTTCGCAAGCCACATTGTTAACCAGATATGGTGTACCACCAGTTTTTGAAAGCTGTACAGATACTCTTTCTGTGTCTAAAGGCTTGTTGATTGCAGCTTGTACAGGCTCTGCTGAAAAAACAGTTACAGCTTCGCCATTTTCAGCAGTAACAACCAGCTTTGCTGGTGTGTTTTCTGCTAATGTGATTTGCATATCTATACCAATATGCTGGTATTCATTTTTATAGATAGAATGTATCTGATTTAATATTTTAGGTGTGGCAGCAATAACATCGTCCTTTTGTCTTGTACCAAACATTACTGCACCACGATTGCCAGTATAATATCCGTCTGTAAAGCCAGAGCGTGAAAAAACGCTTTTAAGCTGATTGCAGCTTTCTTCGCTTGCAGTACCGTAATCGTAATATTGTCTTGCAACATTTACTGCACTGGCTACATATTCAGGTCGTTTCAGTCTGCCTTCAATTTTAGCAGATATTACGCCAATATCGCTTAGCTCTCTTAAATTTTCCAGAATAGACATATCCTTAAGGCTAAGGTCGTTACCTGTACCATTTTCAACCATAAAAGGTAAACGACAGGTTTGTGCACATTGTCCACGGTTGCCACTTCTGCTTCCAAGTAAAGAGCTGAAATAGCATTGACCCGATACACTCATACATAATGCACCGTGTACAAATACCTCAAGCTCAATAGGGCAAGCCTTTGCAACCTCTGCGATTTCGCTTTTTGTCATTTCTCTTGCAAGCACAACTCTTGTAAAACCAAGCTCGTACAAAAGCTTAGCTCCCTGTGGTGTGTGTATGCTCATTTGTGTAGAGCCATGTAAATGTAAATCAGGCATAGATTTGTGAAGCAACGCACCAAATCCTACATCCTGAACAATAATTGCATCTATCTTTAATTCATAAGCATACTGTGCAATTGACAGTGCTGTAGGTAGCTCGTTGTCGGTGATAAGAGTGTTCATTGTTAAATAAAGCTTAACACCTCTGTCGTGACAAAATTCAACAGCCTCTTTCAGTGCCTCTGAATCAAAATTTTTTGCCGAGGCTCTTGCACCAAATTGTGTAGTTCCTATATATACAGCATTAGCACCCGACCTTACAGCTGCAATTAATGCTTCCATAGAACCGGCGGGTGCTAAAATTTCAAAGCTTTTCATAATTAATAATTCTCTCCGTCAAGCATACTAAAAAAATCCTCATCAGTAACAGTTTCTGCAGAATTAGCATTATTGATACTGTTTAACTTAGATGGTGTTATTTTAGGATTAGCCACAGGCTTTTTATTTATAGCAGATGGGGTAGAGGTGCTGGTTGTTGTGTTGCCTTCTTTAAGCTCAGATATAACCTTGTGCAAGCCTGCTTTTTCTGCTTTAAGCTGGGCGTTTTCTGTTAATAGTCTGTTGATGCGTAGTGTTGCATCCTTTGCAATAGCTTCGCAATCGTCAGCCTTTTTAATAAGCTCCCTTGTTATTACTCTTTCCTTTTCAAGCTGGTCGCAATAATTAAGTGCAGCAACTATTGTAGCCATATGTAGCGACAGCTTAGGGTCGCTGTTGTCCAGATACTTAATTTGCTCGTCTACCATTTTTGCGATTTTCTGAATGTACTGTTCGCTTTCGTCAGCAGTTATTAAAAACTGACTGCCACATATTTTTAGTCTGACCTTTGTTTTCTTGCTTTCTTCACTCATTTTATTCACTCCTTAAAATAGAAGTATAGATATAGATTAATTATACTACATTTATATATTTTGTAAAAGGGTTTTACAAAATTTTAATAAATTTTCTAAAAATCGATGAAAAAAGAAGGACTGTCAAAAACAGCCCTTCGGATTATTACTATTGTAATTTAAGATGAAATTTTAAGAATTCAATTTAAAATTGTGATAATAATTATTATTTAAAATTATTATAATGTAGGAATACGCTTTTTGCTGAGCTTTTCTTCAAGCTTAGCATTCTTTCTTATTTCTTTTGGGGTAGTACCATAAATTTTCTTGAAATCTCTGTTGAATAAAGAAATATTGTTGTAGCCAACAGCTGTTGCAACATCAAGAATGTTATAGCGTGTAGTTTCAAGCAGCTCAACAGCCTTATTTAAACGGCACTTGTTAATATAGCTTATACAGGTTGTATGTGTATACTCTCTGAACAGCTTCATAAAGTGGCTGCTGCTGATGCCTACATAGTCTGCGATTTCATCTATTGTAAGAGATTTGTTGTAATTCTGGTCAATAAAATCAATTGCACTGCAAATTGCGTTTTCGCTCTTGTATTTTGATTTTTCTCTGTTACTCTTTTTATTTATGTGACCATTCTTATACAGAGTCAGGAAATATCTTAGAAGAGCTATTTTAATTTCAAGCTCATATAAAAATTCTTTTTTGCTTTCAAGCTCTTCAATATGATCTAAATATGATTTTAATTCTTCATATACAGGGTCATCTTTTTTGATAACACAGGTAACCTCGTAATCACCCTGCTTTAAAGGTTTGAAATACTTTTCTGTAGAACATCCTACATTCTCA
Source organism: Acutalibacteraceae bacterium (assembly GCA_036301785.1). Taxonomy (GTDB): domain Bacteria; phylum Bacillota; class Clostridia; order Oscillospirales; family Acutalibacteraceae; genus CAG-964. The sequence goes on from JAXJDU010000291.1 coordinate 3,672, forward strand.
GAATATAGCAGGTTAGGTAAAAATGCATAAGAACGATATTTTAAAACAGAGCATGACTTGTAAACAGAATGTACAGTGTCTGGCTTGATATATACAATATCGCCTGTTTCGGCACTGTTTTTCTTACCATCAATATAATAATCGCAGCTGCCGTCAGTTATATAATGAATTTCCATTTCAATATGATGGTGAGGCATAATGAAGTCGTTGCCCAAAAGCTCGCAATCTTCAATTTCAAGTGGTATTGTGAAGTTATAGTCTCTTTTATAGATATTGTTAAAATTTCTACCGGTCATTTGAAATATTCTTCCTTTCTAAATTGCACAATTCTGTACAATAAGATACCTAGTCTATGCTTAAATTATAACATAAGGATTTTCAATAATCAACATTTATATCGAAAAAAATTTCTAAAATGGAAAATTTTTACTTCGTGAGGTATGAATAAAAATGTAATACTTCTTGCATATTACGCATAATCAATCAAGGCTGTTGTTAATATATTATTTCCTGTAAATGTGCAGTATGCACACGATGTATACAAAACAATCTGTAAAATTAATGATTTATCGGTTGTTTTCTTTTGTTGACACAATAATTGTGTAGTGGTAAAATTTATCTAAAATTATATAGGAGTGTTTAGAATGGATAGAATTATATCTGACCTTTTAGTATATGGTGATATGCCCGAGGATACAATCTTAATGGGCTTAAACAATATTTTTGCAACCTTCAGGTCTGGTGATTATTCAAAAAGCAGATTAAAGGCACAAATATTTACTCAGATAAAAAATCTGTTGATTTTAGCAACTGATTATGGCTTTAATAATAACCTATGGCATAATTATCTTGCGTTTATTCTTATCACAAACGAAAATCCATTCAGCCTTACCTGCGAAAAGGTAGGTGCTAATAATGGCAGTGTAAATTATTTTGCACGCAATGATTTTTCAGCCTTTAAGCAGCTGTTTGATTATGATTTTACAGAAATTGAAGCAGCACTTGGTATCGACTGCTTTTCAAGGATATCTGACTACACAGCAATAGAGAAAAAAGAGCTTATGTACAATAAAAATGTAAGCGAAAAGGTACAGGACTTAACTTTAAAGCTTGAGGCTACAAAGGATACCGATGAGTTTTTTGATGTTGTAACCAGCTTCTATAAGGCTTATGGTGTTGGTATGTTTGGTCTGAATAAGGCATTCAGAATAGCAAGCAGTGACGGCTGTAATGTAGAGTTTAAGGCTATAAATAATATGGACAGGGTTATGCTTGATGATTTGATTGGCTACGAAAAGCAGAAGCAAATGCTTGTAGAGAATACAAAGGCATTTGTTGAGGGCAGAAAAGCTAACAATGCACTTTTATTCGGCGATAGTGGCACAGGTAAGTCTACCAGCATAAAGGCAATAGTAAACGAATTTTATCCTGACGGACTTCGTATGATAGAAATATACAAGCACCAGTTTAAAGACCTGTCGAATGTTATTTCTCAGATTAAAAACAGAAATTATAAGTTCATAATATATATGGATGACCTGTCCTTTGAAGAATTTGAAATTGAATACAAATTCCTGAAGGCAGTAATCGAGGGTGGTGTAGAAACAAAGCCTGATAATATACTGATATACGCAACCTCAAACAGAAGACATCTTATTAAAGAAAACTGGAAAGATAAAAACGACATGGAATTCAGTGGTGGCTTACATCGCTCTGATACTATCGAAGAAAAAATGTCGTTGGTTAATCGTTTTGGCTGTATGATTAATTACTCAAAGCCAACCCGTGACCAGTACCTGAATATTGTTGTTCAGCTTGCAAAAAAAGCAGAGCTGAATATTACGGAGGAAGAGCTTATTTTTGGAGCAAAGCAATGGGAAATGTACCACGGTGGTATTTCTGGCAGAACAGCACAGCAGTATATCAACCACCTTATGGGTGTAAAAGCAGAATAAACAATAATAAATAATAATAAACAGACAGCTTAACTATGTGAGCGTTCAGGTCTGCAAAAAGTATAATAAAAAGCTCCTGTGGTAGAATTACAGAACTATCACAGGAGCTTTTGCGTTGTTGATACAATTTGTAGCAGTGTTTTATTATAAATTATTAAGCATTATTAACTGACCAGGATAAATTACATTAGGGTTATCCAGATTGTTATAATCAATAATATCGTTTATATCTAATCCATATCTTAACGAAATGGTGTAAAGTGTATCACCAGGTCGCACAGCATACCATTTAGGTGGACGCATTGTGCCGGTATGAATACGAAGCTGTTGGCCAGGGTAAATTCTGTTCACATCCTGAATGTTGTTATGTCTTAGAATATGCTCTATAGTTGTTCCAAAATTCTGGGCAATACCCCAAAGAGTATCGCCAGGCTCTATAGTATAAAGAATGGTAGTCAAAATAAAAGCTCCCTTCAGGCTTACTGATATTAACTGTTTACTATAATATATGTATGGTAGCTGTAGGGTGTTACAAAAAAACAGGACAGCTACAAGCTGTCCTGCAAGAATTTCAAATATTATACAGCGTCGTGAACCTCGATTGTGAACTCGATAAGCTTATCCTTCTCGAATACAAGAGCCATTGTATAGCCCTCTTTCAGCTCTGGAACCTCTTCACCGTATGTAATAACTGTGTTACCGTCTGCGTTTGTTTCTTCTGACAGAGGTGTACCGTAGTCTTTCTTGAACTGATCTATAGATGTATCCCAGCCAAGCTTGTTAGGTAAGTGAAGCTGAGATTTGCTGTTGCCCTTAATCATTCTGATTTTATAGATTTTTACAGAGTTTGTTCTCTTATAGCCTAATACCTCGTCACCTCTGTTTTTCATATCAACATAAGCTGTAAGGCCGTTGTCGTTTTTGTATTCGATGTCAGTTACAGTCTGACCAGGAGCGATTGCTTCAATTTGTGAAGTATCAGTAGCCTTAAAGCCTGTGTACTCCATCTGTGCATTATCAAGAAAGAAACGAAGTACCTTTTCATCAATAGTGAAACTTCTTGAGTTTTTAAGGAATTTGTCAAGTGTACTTACACGAGCTGCCTCAGGGTCTTTAACAACCTGAACTGGTGCTGATGTAGGCTCAGTATTTCCTTCCTTTTTCTGACAGCCACAGCCTGACATACTTGCTGTAATCAGTAAAGCTGAACAAGTTAAAGCTAATACCTTTTTTAACATCTTATTTCCTCCATATTTCTGAAAAATAATCAATATTATAGAGTTATTCTATCACGCTTTTAAAATAAATGCAATAACAAATATACTGTACAAGCCGTTTTGTGTTCAAAATTAACAAAAACTTAATAATAAAATCCTGTGCTAAAATAGCTTAAGGAATATCATACGGGTATTATAAACTGAATTCTGAAGCTACACACAAAGGCAGGTTTTTTAGGTATGGCAGTTTTTGTTGACATGTGCATTGAATGTATGAAATATATAATGGCAGGTATACTGTGTGTAAATATCAGGGTATGGTTAAGTTTGCGAAAAATAAAAATACTATGTAAATGTAATGTTAAAATAAACTTTAAGTAGTAAATTAATTACATAACTACAAAAAAACTGTCTGTGTTTGTGAAAAATGCACAATAAGAAGGTTTGAATTTCTATGTGCGTATTGATAAGAGTTTTTATAAATTAATTGTAAACAATTCATAATTATGCTAAAATATACGCAAGATATATATGCA
>JAXJDU010000292.1:0-3271 GCA_036301785.1 Acutalibacteraceae bacterium
ATACCATATTTTTCTCTTATTGCTTCAGGGATATCACTTGTACTGTCTGCACTGATAATTACTTTTTTGCTCATGATTGAGTCCTCCTGTAAATTAACTTAAAAATTTCAAAAAAAATTAATGAATATATATTGTTTTTATTATATAATATATTTACCTGAAGTGTAAAGCTTATTTTAAAATAAGAAAGGAAAATATTTATGATTACGAAATTTATATATGGCTCACCAATGAATACTGGTGCAGTAGTTAAAGAAATTCCAGGCAGCTGCGATGATATTAAATATTTTTCAGCTGACAAAAATGAAAATATAACACTTACAACAACTCTTTCAACTGAGGCTGTAGTATATGGTCTGGGTGAGGCTGTAAGAGGTATCAATAAGCGTGGTTGGAAGTATGTAAGCTTTTGTGCTGATGACCCTGTGCATACAGAGGGTAAAGAGTCACTTTATGGTGCACATAACTTTATAATTATCAGTGACAACGCTGTTAAATACGGTGTGTTTGTGGATTGCCCTGCAAAGGTTGTTTTTGATATCGGCTACAGTCATCTTGACAAGCTTGTTATTACAGCTGAGTGTAAGGATGTAGCAGTTTATATTATTGAGGGCAAGACAGAGCTTGAAATTGTTAAGGAGCTGAGAATTCTTACAGGTAAAAGCTATATTGCTCCACTATGGTCATTTGGTTATCAGCAAAGCAGATGGAGCTATATGAATGCAGACGCTGTAAGAGATGTTGCAAAGGGCTACCGTGATAATGATATGCCTATAGACGCTATTTATCTTGATATTGATTACATGGAGGATTATAAGGACTTTACAATCAATAACGAGAGATTCCCGGAATTTGAGTCTTTTGTAAAAGAGATGAAGGAGCAGAATATAAGACTTGTGCCTATTATTGACGCTGGTGTAAAAATTCAGGACGGTTATGATGTTTATGAAGAGGGCGTTAAGAATAATTACTTCTGTAAAAATGCAGAGGGAGAGGATTTTATAGCTGCTGTATGGCCAGGACTTACTCATTTTCCAGACTTTTTCAAGGCAGATGCAAGCAAATGGTTTGGCAGCAAGTACAAGGTACTTACAGATATGGGTATAGAGGGCTTCTGGAATGACATGAACGAGCCAGCTATCTTCTACACAAAGAAAAAGCTTGATGAGGCATGGGTGAAGATTAACGAATATAAGGACAAAAATCTGGATATCAATTCATTCTTTGAGTTCAGAGATATATTCTCTAACCTTCTTGATTATACAGAGTTTTATCACGATGTAGACGGCAAGCAGGTACGCCATGATAAGGTGCATAATCTTTATGGCTTCTATATGACAAAGAGTGCTTCAGAGGCATTTGATGAGATTATTCCAGATAAGCGTACACTTATGTATTCTCGTTCTTCATATATTGGTATGCATCGCTATGGTGGTATATGGACAGGCGACAACCAGTCATGGTGGTCACAGCTGGAGCTTTCTATCAAGCAGATGCCATCACTTAATATGTGTGGATTTATGTATATTGGTTCAGATATTGGTGGCTTTGGTTCTAATGCAACAGAGGATTTAGTATTGCGTTGGACAGGCTTTGGTGTGTTTACTCCACTTATGCGTAACCACGCAGCTCTTGGTACAAGAGATCAGGAATGCTACAGATTTGATAACATAGATATGTTCCGTAATGTGCTGAAGGTGCGTTACAGACTGGTGCCTTATCTGTACAGTGAATATATGAAGGCTTGCCTGAATAATGGTATGATGTTTAAGCCACTTGCCTTTGATTACAACAACGACCCATTTGCTTCAAGAGTAGAGGACCAGCTGATGGTAGGTGACAGTATTATGATTACACCTGTGTATCAGCAGAACGCAAAGGGCAGATATGTATATCTTCCAGAGGATATGCTTTTTGTAAAGCTGAGTGGCGATGAAATAGTCTGCAAAGAGGCTATGACAAAGGGTCATCATTATATTGATGTAGCAATGGATGAAGTACCTTTGTTTGTTAAAAAGGGTGCAATTCTTCCACTTTGCAGCTCTGCACTTTCAACAGAGGAGCTTGATATGCAGACTTTACAGCTTGTTGCATTTGGTGATAATGCAGTGTTTGATATGTATACAGATGACGGTATGACAAAGCAGTATAGTTCAGCTCTTACAAAAATAGAGGTTGAAAACAACAAGGTAAGCTGTGATAATAAAGATATGGAGCTTAGCGTTATATAAACTAAAAGGGGTGATTTAATGGGAAAAGCTAAAACAGATGAGATAAAACCAACTGTACCATTAAATAAAAGATATACACTGGGAGAAGAAATTTTTAACTCGGTTTCGCACGGTGTAGGTGCATTGCTGGCTATTGCAGGTACAGTTGTACTTATAGTAGTATCCGCATTGAATGTAGGTGCCTGGGGTGTGGTAAGCAGTGCTATATATGGTGGGTCACTGATTATACTGTATACAATGTCAACGCTATATCACGCACTTACTAACGAAAAGGCAAAGTATGTTATGCGAATAATGGACCATGTAACTATATTTTTGCTTATAGCGGGTACATATACTCCTATTACACTTGTACCATTGCGTGGAGCTTTAGGCTGGGTGCTGTTTGGTCTTATATGGGGTGCAGCTGTTCTGGGAATAGTATTTAACTCTATTGATCTGGAACGCTTCAGAAAAATCTCTGTAATTTGCTATGTGGTTATGGGTTGGGCAATAATTTTTGCCATAAAGCCACTTATCAATGCAATGCCTAAGCTATCGCTTATATTTTTATTAATTGGTGGAGCACTTTATTCTTTGGGTGTAATTTTCTATGCTATCAAAAAGATAAAATACTTCCATTCAATATGGCATTTGTTCACAATAGGTGGTAGTGTATTCCACTATTTTGCGATACTTGTATCGTTTTTAGCTGAGTGATTTTTACCAGAGTAATAATGCTGAAGATATATAGCCCTGAAATTCTGTTGCATGAATTTCAGGGCTGTTTTGTTTTGTGGGTAAAGGCTTGACCTCTGTTGTAGAAGAGTTTGTTTTGATGAATGTACATATAGGGAAAATATAGAAAAATACGGGATTTTGAAAAAATTTAAAAAATATAAATTTTTTTCAAAAAAGGTGTTGACAATTATGGGGTTGTATGTTAGAATGATGAAGCTGTGAAAAACACATAAGCTGGTGTAGCTCAGTTGGTAGAGCAGCTGATTTGTAATCAGCAGGTCGGGGGTTCGAGTCCGTCCACCAGCTCCAATTTAATATGG
>JAXJDU010000293.1:0-9954 GCA_036301785.1 Acutalibacteraceae bacterium
GATAGATTACATTCAATATAATAATTTCGAAATAACAGAGAGTAAAATTTATTCGATTTTTGACTACCTGTACAAACAATATACCGAGGAAAGAATAGCATATCTACAAAAGCATAAAAAGATATCAGAATATGATTCGGAAAATCTGATGTTTTCATTGATAGAGGAAATTATAGCTGATAACAAGTATTTAAGCTTGGATGTAGTATGTCACTTTCCGTTAAATATGGTAATTAAAAATCTGGAATTATTAAATGATCAAGAATGTCAATATGCAATGAACCCAGCAACACATTTAGATTTTCTGATATATAACAGAATTAGTAAAAAGCCAGTATTAGCGATTGAGGTTGACGGATATGGATACCACAAAGAGGATACTGTACAGTCTTCGAGAGATTTATTAAAAAATCACATTATGGAGCTATATAAAATTCCATTACTAAGATTTAAAACTAATGGTAGCTCCGAAAAAGAAAAGATTATAGAAACGCTAGATAAGCTGATCTGATAACAAATTTTTTGTTATTACTATTACTATTTAAAATACAGAAATCATTTCGCTAAATGTTAATGCTGACAGTTAATATAGACCTTTTTGTTATTTGTTTTTTGTAGAGCATTCCTATCCTAATACAAAAAGTGTGTAAGCTATAAAAACAGCTTACACACTTTATTATTTTACAATTTCACAAGTTTATCGTCTATGCCTTTTAATAGTTAAAAACCTCATATAACACAGGTTCTTTTTGTTAAGGAAATTAGATATATCATTCTCATAATAATATCTTTCAAACTATTCCAACTTGTATAATTAATTCTTTATTTTCTACTTAGCCTTAACTTATCTTGTTTTACATTCATTAAACGGTTGTTTTGTAGTTGCCTATATGCAAAAGGCAGCATACAACGGTACGGTTTTTTTATTATCTTCAAAACCAAAGTTCTTTGTTGAAAGTTTGATTGCATATTCAGGCTTATAAGCCTCCATATATATATTCAAACTCTTTGCACGGGTGTTGTCAGCAGACTTAACTTCAATAGGGATAATTTTCCCCTCTCTTTGAATAATAAAATCAACTTCTGCACCACGGGCAGACTCCCAATAATATGTGGTATAACCATTGATGATAAGTTGAGAGTTAACATAGTTTTCAACCATACCACCTTTAAAGTCATTGAGTTCCTCTACCATATATAAAACATCATTAGGAATAAGTTCCTTCTTTGCACAAAGCAACCCCAAATCAGATACATATATCTTAAATGAATCAATATCACGATAGGTCTCTAACGGTTTATTAATCTGCTCCACCTTATAAATTTGAGAAACAATACCAGAGAGCACCAGCCATTCAATCGCATTCTCGAACTCTGATGCACGACCTCCCTTCTTAACCAACTTGTATTGGAAACGAGTCTTCTTTTTAGAAAGTTGGACAGTGATATTGTCATACACCAGTTGGGTTTTCTTAATCTCGTTAAGATTATTGTACTTACTCATATCATTGAGATAACTTGCGAGTATGTTACTTTGAGTATGGCGAACAAGTATATGGTCCTTCGTATTCACATATTGCATAACACATTCAGGCATTCCACCCACTACAAGATACTGCCTATAAATACCAATTGCAGCATCATGAAGTACTGATGGCATTGGAATATTATCTGCAAAACACTTTTTGATTTTTCCCACAAGCATATCTTCACCTAAAGCGAGCATAAACTCTTCTAAATCCATTGGATACAAGGTCTTCATATCAACCTTACCAACAGGGAAAGAAAATTTCTCTCTGTTAACTGCTACACCAAGCAAACTACCTGCAACTATGATATGATATTCAGGTGCTTCTTCGCAGAAATATTTAAGAGATGTAAGTGCTCGTTCGCACATCTGAACCTCATCGAATATAATAAGAGTCTTTTCTTTTATAATTGTTTGTCCTGCAATATGCGATAAAATTGGAATCAAATAATCAGGACTAATACTTTCTGCAAAAGTATCTGCAAGCTTAGGATTGCTCTCAAAGTTAAAATAAGCAACATTTTCATAATGATTACGACCAAACTCCAAAACAGAATATGTCTTACCTACCTGTCTTGCACCTTGTAAAATAAGAGGTTTTCGGTGAGGACTTTTCTTCCATTCTTCCAGATATTTCATAATTTTTCTATACATACTGTACCTCCTATATAGGTTATAATGATAGTGTAGCATATATTCGTGTGATTTTCAATGTGTTTTTTCTGTGTTTTTGCATTATATTACACGAACATTTTAAGAAATATTACACTTTTCGACAGATAAGCACATCTTCTCACATCTAAAACATAGTGTTTTGAGATAAGCACTGAAAAAATCATAAGTTTATTTATAGCTCATCTACTATATTTACTGATGGCTTGTATTTGTCAAACCATTTTGAAATCTCCATATTCACAAGAATTATAGTTGATGAACAGGTCTTTTTTATAATCTTTTCAATTGTAATAGTATCTGCATATCCACTTGTATGAATTGGATTAATCTTTACACCCGAGGTTATAAGATTCAGAAAACTGAAAAATAAATATTGAAATCAGTCTGTTGTACCATTACAGAAGTTTAAAATGTGCCTTAAATTGATAAGTATATAAAAACATTTGATTTCCATATAAATAACAATGCTTTTGAGAAAAACTCTTGCGATTTTCGCAATGTATTAGCAAAACCAACTATTATAATAGTCAAAAGGTGTTCCTTCCACACCAAAGCTTTTAGAAATATTCTTTTCTGATCTATTGTTAAACACTGATTATGTAGATAAAGACTATTCCCAAAGGGTCAATTCGAAAGCTCCAAAGTCTCAATTTGACACTTTGGAATGCATATTGGAATAGATAACACTATTAGAACTGATTTCAAAAACGACCTACTGACAGCCTTGAAATCACTCTTTGGTTTTACAAAATATAGTGGTAAAGAGGCTTAAATATAAACCAAAGCAGTATTTTTTCTAAACTAACTCAAAATGTATTGAAAAAAACAATTAATTACAGTATAATTAAATAGTTATAACAAACCTTGCCTGCTCAGGGGGATTGCCTATCGGGGGAAGTCGTTAGACAAGTAGGTTTTAATAGATTTTTCAATCTATTAGTTTTCTTTCTGCCTATTCATATTGAAAAGGCTTAATTTTTTTGCTTGCACCACATCTCGGAAATGTGGTGCTTTTCCTTTTTACTTGAAAAAAGACAATTTATATGTTAGAATGAGATTGTTATTTAAACTATTTTAGTTTATTCTCAAATACCTTTAAGAGTATTTGAATTAGCTCACTTCATCTTTGAAGAGAGACTTGAAGACAAACACAGTTTGTCATAATTAAGAGGATAATTCTATCCTTTTTTAGTAAAGGCTTCTGGCTATATAATTTTTGTTAATGACACTTACTTAATGTTTGAAAAAACATCAAGTAGGTGTTTTTTGTTTTATAAATTAATTTAGAAAGGAAAAGTCCAGTAATTAGTCATTTCTGGCAAGTAAAAAAATAAAGACCTGATAACAGGCAGAAAGAAGGAAAAATAATGTTAAACAAAGTAATCTTAATGGGAAGAATGGTAAGCGACCCAGAGTTAAAAACAACCACTTCAAATTTATCCGTTGCAAGCTTTTCTGTGGCTGTTGAGCGTAATTATGTAAAGCAAGGCTCTGAACGAGAGACAGATTTTATTAATGTAGTTGCTTGGAGACAGACAGCAGAATTTGTATGCAAGTATTTTTCTAAGGGCCAGTTGATAGCATTAGATGGTACATTACAAACTCGTTCATATAAGGACAGAGATGGTAATAACCGTTACATTACTGAGGTAGTAACAGACAATGTTTACTTCACTGGCGATAGAAAGAACGACAATTCTTCGCAACAAAGCACAACTAAAAACACCAAACAAAATAACACAAGACAAAGTAATAATCAGTACAATAACCCTCCAGCAAATAATTATGGTGGTTATAGCGATTACGAAATGCCAACAGATGATGATTTACCATTTTAATCTTAATCTAATAGCGTAAAAAGAAAACAAACAAAAAGCAACCAAAGCATACAAGTGTTTTAAGGTTGCTTTTTGTTTTAGAAAAGAGGATTTTTCAATGAATAAAACTGAGTTTTTAAATAAACTGAATGAAGTTGAATATAATTCAAAATGGATTGAAATTGAAGGTCAGGATTTAATTATTCAAGAATCCTACGGCATGAGTGACCCTCTTCAAGGCAACAAAACATTGTTTATGTCAGCCGATATTCCTTCTCTTGCTGATTTTTCAATGTATCCTATTCATTATCTAGGTTACTCTGGATTACAGACCAGAGCTGGCTTTCAATCAGCAGAATTTTTCAATTCAAAGAATGTAGATGGATTAGATAAAGTATATATTCTTAACAAAGGCTTACATGACTGCAATCCTCATAAGGGAATCAGAGTTTTGATAAGAGATGGCTACTATCTTGCTTTTCATAGCAACAAATATGTTCCAGTTCGCCAAGATGAGATTTTTGAAAAAATTTCATCTAAGCTAGAGGAAAAGTATAATTGCGAGTTTATTAATGGTGCTTATAGTATAGAAAAAACCTATGCTACATACCAGTTAGGCAATACTTCGCAAAAGGCAATAGAGAAAAAACTAAAAAGACACTCTTATGCGTTTTCCGATATCAGAATATATCTTGATGTTATTACCTCTGATGTAACCTTATCTGGAATTAATGTTTTTCCTAGATGTTTTGTAGATGGTATGGTGTTACCTTTGGCAAACACTATAAAAGCACCACACTTAGGAGAAGCTCCGCTGAAAAAGGTTCTTGAGAAACTTGATAATCTTATTCCTACAATAGATTTAGGAATAGATAAAATATATAAGTTAAAAGATATAGCTTTAGAATACCCTTCTAAGGTAGCTAATCATCTAATGAAACGCCTTAAGATTAGCAAAAAAATCCGTGATGAGCTTCAAACTGAGCTTGATTACACTTTTGGAACAGATGAATCTAATGCTTTTGAAGTATTTATGTTTCTAACACAATTCTTACTCACCTCAGAAGAGAAAAATATTGAGCTAGAAAATAAGATTGTCAATATAAGCAATTTGAGTGCTAAAGAGTTTAGTTTGCTAGACTCTAAAATCTAATAAATACTACAAACAAGCTCCCTTCTAGAACAGATAGGGAGCTTGTTGCTTAAAAAAAGGGAGATTTTTATGAAAAGAACAAATAAAGACATTGAAAACATTCTAAACAAATCTGAAGTAGAATGGGAAAAAGAGGGACATCTCTATTTAATAGATACGGAAGAGATGGCAATAGAAAAATGGGAGTCTTTTAGAGCTTACTTTTGTGGTGGTTCAGATGCAGGAGTGATTATAAATGACACCTGTAAATATACCAATAAGAGAAAGCTTGCTCACAGTAAAAAGGTTTTACTTGGTACTTCAAAGGAAATTAAGAATCCAATATATCAATATGACGATAACACTGTAGCTCTTCGAGCAGGACACGCTTTAGAAGATATGGTTGCTGGCATTTACGCAAAATTAACAGGTCTTGATGTAAGGATTATTTCTAAAATGGTGATTAATGAAAAATACCCTTATATTGCCGTAAATTTTGACCGTATTATAGTTGATACAAACGGAGATATGCGATTGCTTGAGATAAAAACAAGCACAGGTGAATCAGAGTATGCGTTATGGGGTAATTCCTATGCACCAACTATACCTATCGATTACTGTTCGCAATTATCTACCTATCAGCTAGTAGGGGAGGACCTTTTTGGAGATAGAGACGCAACCATTGTTGCCTTTATGAAAGACTCACAAATCGGTATATTAGCTGCTAACTGTTTGCCTTTAGACAAAGAATATACTGAAGACGAAATTAACGGTTTAATTGCTGATGGAATGGGAGATAGTATAATTTCCCGTACTTACTCACGAGATAAAGCATACGAAGAAATTATTCTTGATGGAATAGAAGCTTTTTATATAGATTTTGTAGAAGGTGATAAACTTCCAGAAATCTCAGGTAAAAATCCTGAAACTGATAAAAAGGTTCTTAATGAGCTTACTGAGAAACAAGATAACGAGTTTGTTATAGAAATTAATAATCAAGAAGTTGAGGTTGCTTGTCAAAGGTTTACAGATTATAATGCTAAAATTTCAAACCTAAAGAAGAACCTAGAAACTCTTACTTCAGAACGAGATGTGTATGGCAATATCATCATTGAAGCTATGCGTGGTTCAGAAAAAGGCATTGTTAAAGGTGCAACTAAGGGTGTTTTTAATCTCACCTACAGGGGTAGAAATAGCAGAAGCACCGACTACAAGAAGCTTCAGTTAAATCATCCCGACATTTATAATGATGTCATAACAGAAAAGAAGTCAGCTCCTTCACTTACAGTAAAGTTCAAGGAAAGAGTATAGAAACTATAACCATGAAAATTTTATTTTACCAGAAAATAACCATAACAAACAATGACTACAGCAGACTATGCTAGCTAAATAATTTCCTCAAAAGACCACCAAAAGCTATGCACAAATGCTTTAGTGGTCTTTAATGCTGAAAAGGTTATAAAATTATTGGATTAAAAACATAGTCATATATAAGTATTATTGACATCACATATAACAATGTTTATAATTTTTAATATAATCATTGTTATACAAAGGAGCGATTTTGTGAAAGAACTAATTAAAAAAATTCGTACGTTTTTGAATCTAAGTCAAACAGAATTGGCTACATTATTGAATATATCCTTTGCTACAGTAAATCGTTGGGAAAACGGACGTGCAGTTCCAAACAAACTTGCACAATCCACCTTATATGAGCTATGCAAAATAAATAACGTACCAGTATATGATATGGTGATTGATAAGATAAAAGTAGCGACAGAAGCCATAAAAACAGATGAAAGCAGAGTGTTGCTATATCATGGCTCTAAATCTGGAATCAAAGGAAATATTGAACCAAAGAGCCGTACGAAATGCGATTTTGGAAAAGGCTTTTATATGGGAACAGAGCCTAGCCAGTCACTTACCCTTATCTGTGATTACGAGAAATCAAAGCTATATATTGTTTCTATTGCTGTAGATGAATTAGAAATATTAGATGTTCCAGTAGATTTGGAATGGGCAATGATTGTGGCATATCACCGTGGAAGAATGGATAAAATCAAAGGAACAGCTTTTTATAATAAATATCACGATATGACAAATAATAAGGATATGATTGTAGGAAGCATTGCGGATGACAGAATGTTCTATGTAATTGACAATTTCTTTCTTGGAAATATTACGGATGCTGCATTAGTAAATAGTTTGTCTGCGTTGGAACTTGGAAAGCAATATGTTGCAATCACACAAAAAGCATGTAATGCTGTAAAAATTGAATGTGAGGTGGAGCTGTCTTATTTGGAAAGACAGTTTTTGAAAGACATAGCTGGTGTAAATCGTACTAATGGTATATCTTTGGCAAATAAGATTTGCAAGGATTATCGCCGTGAAGGAAAGTTTTTTGACGAGCTGTTAGATAATGCATTGAAGGAGGTTTAATCATGGATGAGCTTCAATTAAAGCTATGTGACATTCAAGGAAGACTCTTCGAGCTTTCTGCCGATAAGAATTATGGAAGTGAAAATTTTGTAAAAACATTTATGATCTCTGATGTAGCAAAGGCACTGGATTCAACATATAATCGTATGCAGTGGGCAGGTGAAGAATATTTATTGGAAGAGCTTGTGGCTATTTCAGGAGATATAATAACCACAGAAGGTGATGTTTATTCAAAAGACATCTTATACTGGATGGGATATATTTATCGTTATTGGCATTATTACACCCATGAAGATAGTGCAAAGATATATAAGAAAGCACCAGTGGGAACTATGAAAAGAAATTATCGGATGTTCCATACGATGGCACCAGAATTGGCTATAGAAGATTTGAAGGAGATTAGCAGACAGAAGAACAAATACTAACAAGTAGTCAAAATAAAATAGATTTTAAATCAACTAAAAATCGGGAGGAATAATTATGTTACACGATTTTACTTATTACAATCCAACAAAAATTCATTTTGGAAAAGAAGCTATGAGCAAATTGCCGTCTGAATTAAATGATTACGGTCAGAATATCCTTCTTCTTTACGGAAAGAACTCAATAAAGAAAATTGGTCTTTATGATGAGGTTGTAAAGATATTAAACTGCTGTGGTAAAACTGTGATTGAACTTGCAGGAATCAAACCAAATCTCTCTTATGCACAGGTGCTTGAGGGTGGCAAGCTTGTTCGTGAAAATAATATTGATTTAATTCTTGCTGTAGGTGGTGGTTCTGTTATCGACTGTGCAAAAGCAATATCTGTATCGGCATACGCAAAAGGTGACGCTTGGCAGAGATATTGGATTGATTTTGAAGAGGTTGATAATAAAACTGTTCCTGTTGCTTCAATTCTTACAATGACAGGCACTGCATCAGAAATGAATGGTGGCAGTGTAATTACAAATGAAGAAGTAATGATAAAAACGGGCAGAGTATATGGCCCCGAAGTTAATCCGAAATTTTCTATATTAAATCCCGAATTTACATACACAGTTCCTAAAATACAGATGGTTAGTGGTGTATTTGATGTTATGTCGCACCTTATGGAGCAGTATTTTTCGGGTAATGATGATAACACAACCGATTATGTAATTGAAGCAGTTATGAAATCTCTTATAAAAAGTGCAAAGGTAGCAGTTAAAAATCCTGAAGACTACGAAGCACGCAGTAATATTATGTGGTGTGCTACTCTAGGACTTAATAAAGTCACAGGACTTTCTAAAACTCAGGATTGGGAGGTTCATAACATTGAACATCAGCTTGGTGCATATACCGATTGTCCTCATGGACTTGGTCTTGCAGTAATTTCAATGCCATACTACAGATACATCTATAAAGATGGTATTGATAAATTTGTTCGCTTTGCAGAAAATGTATGGAATGTAAATTCTGATGGCAAAACCAAAGATGAAATTGCTCCTGAAGGTATTGCTTGCCTTGAGAATTTTGCAAAGGAGCTTGGTATTCCACTTACACTCCGTGAGCTTGGTGCAACAGAAGATATGATACCTCAAATCGCCGAATCCTCCTATGAGGGTGGTGGATATAAATATATGACACACGATGATATTCTGAATGTACTTAAACAATGCTTTTAACGCTACAGTGAACGAGTAATGCCCAACTCTAAAAAGTTGGGCAGACTTAATCAGAAAAACGCAGGCTTTGATATAATTATTAAACTTAAAGCAAACTAGAATTTGCAAGCGTGACGCTTAACCCGATTCGAGTAGATAGAACGAAATGTAAAAAAACTTTTGTAGCCCGACAATAAGGATTATTGTTTCGGTAAACTTGAATTTGACGGAGGTATCGTTATGTATGGAATGACAACTGATTTATAAATCGGAGGCTTATATGAATTATTCAATAAGAGAATTAAAACGAGATGAAAATAAGGTATTAGATGCTTTTTTGTACGAGGCGATTTTTATTCCCGAAGGAGTTCCTGCACCATCCAAAGATATTATTAACCAACCAGAGTTACAGATATATGTAAAAGATTTTGGCGAGAATAAGGGAGATTTATGTTTAGTTGCCCAAGTTAGGGATGAGATTGTTGGTGCTGTATGGGTTCGGATTATGAATGATTACGGGCATATTGATAATGAAACACCGTCTTTTGCAATTTCACTTCTTAAAGAGTATAGAAACTATGGTATTGGAACAGAGTTAATGAAACAGATGCTAACGAAACTAAAACTACAAGGATACAAACAAGCATCATTAGCTGTTCAAAAGATGAATTATGCTGTCCGCATGTACAGGGAGGTAGGATTTGAAATCGTTGATGAAAATGATGAAGAATATATTATGA
>JAXJDU010000294.1:0-3456 GCA_036301785.1 Acutalibacteraceae bacterium
GATGGCAGACCGTATTATCCGTATAGAAGACGGTCACATTGTTTCCTCTGATTAATGGGAGGTGACAACGATGAATGTTAGAAACAGAAAATGTATACAGCGTTTAAGCTGGCGTTCTTTATGGGGTGCTAAAAACCGTAACATCATTGCAATTATAGCAATAGTCTTAACAACTATGATGTTTGCATCTGTGTTTACCATTGTGGTGTCAATGAATTCAAGCTACGAAATGTACGCTTTCCGTCAGATTGGTGGCTATTGTCACGGAAGCTTTAAGGATTTAACCGAGCAACAGATTAAGGAAATTTCTGCTCATCCAAATATAAAATCTGTTGGCAGACGACTTATAGTGGGTTATATGGGTGAAGATGCCTTTGCCAAGGTGCCAGCCGAGATAAGCTATATGGATGAAAATACTACAGAATGGTCTTTTGTAACTCCTGTAAAGGGGCATACTCCAAAGGCAGAAAAGGATATTACTATGGATGTACGAGCTCTTAAGCTTTTAGGAATTGAACCTGAGCTTGGAGCAAAGGTGGAATTAACCTATTTAGCAGGTGGATTTGATGAGAATGCCTATGAAAAAACAGACACCTTCACGCTTGTTGGCTGGTGGGAGTATGACAACATAGCTCCTGTTCATTTTATTAATGTAAGTGAAGACTATGCAAAGAAAATGCAGAAAGAAACTGTTGCAAACGGAGTGCAGCCACACCGTGTTGATTTAAGTATAATGACCAGCTCAAGCATTGATATATACGACAAAATGATGAGTGTGGCAGAAGATTTAGGTTATAAGGTTGACCTGCAAAACAGAGGTAACGGCATAGGTATGGGTGTAAACTGGGGCTATACAGCCTCTGTTCTTGATATGACGGATGTAACTCTTATCAGTGGAATCGGAGCAATCCTTCCGTTGATTATTTTTACCGGATATTTAACTATCTACAATATTTTCCAGATTTCTGTAAATGGAGATATACGCTTTTATGGAATGCTTAAAACTATAGGTGTTACACCACGACAGCTTCGTAGGATTATACGCCAGCAGGCGATGTTGCTTTGCTGTATAGGTGTTCCTGTTGGTTTGTTGCTGGGGTATGCTGTTGGTGCATGTTTAAGCCCTACACTGCTGACAAGTATAGCCGGTATGGAATCAAGTGTGATAATAGTAAGTATGTCACCGGTTATTTTTATTATATCAGCTCTGTTTTCGATAATTACAGTTTTGATGTCTTGCCACCGTCCTGGTAAAATTGCGGCAAAGGTTTCTCCTGTTGAAGCAACAAAATACACAGAGGTATCAAAAAGTAAAAAGAAGAGCCGTGCTACCCGTGGTGCAAAGGTTTATCAGATGGCGTTTGCTAATTTAAGCAGACATAAAAGTAAAACTGTTCTTGTGGTTATTTCTCTTTCTTTGGCTGTTGTGCTTCTGAATCTGGTGTTTACATTTACAAATAGCTTTGATATTGAAAAATATCTTGACAAGCAGAGCTGTGCTGATTTTATTGTAAGCAGTACCGAATATTTCCGTGATTATTCCGATGCTGAAAACTACATTACTGATGAACAGATTGAAGAGATAGAAGCAAACACAAAGCATACATTGTCAGGCTGTGGTTACACATTAGCAGGCAAAGACCCTATTGGATGGATGAGTGAAGAATTATGGAGAAAGAATACAGATGAGCTTCTTTCTTCTGGTAGTATACAGAGCCCTGAGTCAACTGAGGGTAATAAGGGTAAAATGGTAAGCGAATTTGCACAGATTGAAGGTCTGGACAGAGAGCTGTTTGAAAAGCTTACAGTTGTACAGGGCGATATTGCTCCTTTGTTTGAGGAAAACAGCAACGCTATTGCGTTGGTTGTCAGTACCGATGACCACGGTAATGCAGAAGACCTTAGCCGTTACCCAAAAGTAGGCTCTGCTCAGAAAATAACCTATGTAGAAAATTCATATTATTATGACAGCCGTACAGGTGAAAATGTAAATGAACAGACTCCTGCAGAATTTGTGGAGCATTACATGGAGAAAAGCAACGAGCTGGATTACACAATCTGTGCTTATGTTATTCTGCCAACATCTATGAGCCATCGTTACTATAACATGGGCTATAGATTTGTGTTGCCGGTAGAAAGGCTGAGAGAAGACAGCAAGCAGGAGGTTGTACCTATGCTTTATCTGTTTGATACAGCCAGCTTAGCTGATGAGCAATCAGCAGAAAAATATCTGGCACAGTTTACTTCTGACGAGCTGTCAGGCTTGATGTATGAGAGCAAAGCAAGCCTGCGAGAGAATTTTGAGAGCTTCCGTAATTTCTTTGTTTTTACAGGTGGATTGATGTGCACTGTAATAGGAGTTGTAGGTATTCTTAATTTCTTCAACGCTATAATGACAAGTGTTATTGCTCGTAAAAGAGAATTTGCAGTGCTGCAGGCAGTTGGTATGACCGATAAGCAGCTTAAGACTATGCTGATATACGAAAGCATGTTCTATACACTTGGCTCGGTTTTGATTGCCCTTGTTCTTTCGGTGGCACTTAACCCGTTGATTTGTGCGTTTTTAGAAAAGATATTCTGGTTTGTTAACGCAGAATTCACCATTCTTCCTGTTTTATTGGTTGTACCTGTTTTTGCTCTGATTGGCTGGTTGATTCCTGTGATTTTATATAATCAGACCTCTAAGTACAGCATTGTAGAGAGATTAAGGCAGAATTAATAAATATATCCAAAATATCAGTATAACAATTTTAGTTCAATGAATAAAAGCTTATGGAATATTCAAGTAAAATATAGCAATATCTCACCAATAATATCCAGAATTAAGCCTTCTGATACCTCAATTTACAGGGATTTTACAAAGGTCTAAAATTTGACAAAAAACTACCAAGGGTGCTATAACCTCAAAGACTTTTTGAGTTAATTTTATGTAAAAGAGGGCGTATAAAATGGATTTACAATTAAGAGCAAACGAAACTGTATTTCAGGAGGTTAAGGCAGACTATTGGGAAACTCTTTTTGGTGTTATTATGACTTCTCAGGTAAGAGGTTCATATTGCTTCACAAATCAGAGAATCGTATTTAAGGGTGGCTTTGCTACCGAGGTAGAAATTGAATATTCTGATATTGAAAGCATTAGTAAATGTAATGTTGGTGGATTGATTCCTGTTATGCCAACTGGTATTAAGGTTGTATTAAAAGACGGTAAGAAGCATATTTTATCTGTGTTAAAGCGTGGAGAAATCATGGATTTTATCCAGAGTCATATTCAATAAATAAAGCTTTTGCAAAGTCCCCAGCTTTTGGGGACTTTGTTTTTTTGGTGCCTTCAGGCGTGGAAATAAACCCCCGGTTCAACCGGGGGAAGATAAAAAGCTTTAGCAAAAGAAAACCTCCTAGTATAATAGAAATGTGTTTGGCGACGCATTACCTAAGATACAAGGAGGAATTTCACAA
>JAXJDU010000295.1:0-2252 GCA_036301785.1 Acutalibacteraceae bacterium
AGAATTCTTGACGCTGAAGGTCAGAGAGAAAGTGAAATCCTTGTTGCGGAGGGTCACAAGCAGTCTGCAATTCTACAGGCTGACGCTATCAAAGAAAGAAAAATCCGTGAGGCACAGGGTGAAGCTGAGGCTATCAGAAGCGTACAGATGGCTTACGCTGATGCTCTTAAAATGCTTAACGAGGCAGCTCCAAGTGATAAGGTTATTGCTCTTAAGAGTCTTGAGGCATTCCAGAAGGCTGCTGATGGTAAAGCAACAAAGATTATTATTCCATCAGAAATCCAGTCACTTGCAGGTCTTGCTGCATCAGCTAAGGAAGTTTTCCACACTGATGATGTTGCAGGCAAGCAATAAGATTTAAAAATATGGATATTTTAACCAAAAATCGCACTATAGGTTGTTGAAAAATATCAAAAAGCTTATAAATGATTTTTTTAACACAAAAAGTTGAAAAATGGTTGAAATTATACTCAAAATGCAATAAAATATAAGTAAATATTTTACTTACGGAGGTCCCAAAATGGCATATATTATTTGCAAAACAGGTAATATGGTTCCAGCTAACGGGGTACTTGCGTGCAGTTGCAAAGGTTGACAATAGGCTGTGGTGCATAACCGCAGCCTTTTAGTTTTGCTTTGGTATCTGCAAAGTAAATAAAAATAGCAATAAGCGTTTCTTGTATTTAACAGATACAGGCTGAATGCTTTAAATACGAAAGGATGTTTTTAATGAAAAAAGTAGCAGTTATTATGGGTAGTGACAGCGATTTTCCTGTAGTTTCAGGTGCTGTAAAAACACTTAAGGAATATGGTGTACCAGTAGAGGTTAAGGTAATGTCTGCACACCGTACTCCAACACAGGCAGCCGAGTTTTCTTCAAACGCAAAAGAAAACGGCTTTGGTGTAATTATTGCCGCTGCTGGTAAGGCTGCACACCTTGCAGGTGTACTTGCAGCACACACAACTATTCCTGTAATCGGAATCCCTGTAAAGTCATCTACACTTGACGGTCTTGACGCTTTACTTGCTACAGTACAAATGCCAAAGGGTATTCCAGTTGCAACAGTAGCAATTGACGGTGCAGACAATGCAGCACTGTTGGCTGTACAGATTCTTGCATTGTCAGATGATTCTCTTGCAGAGAAGCTTGTTCAGCTGAAGGCAGACATGGAAGCAGGTGTGCTGGCTAAGAACGAAGCACTGCAGAGTAAGGTTAACGAGCTATAATTAATCTGGTTTTTATTTTGTTATAATATAAATTTACAAAACAATTACTATATTGGAGGATTTACTTTTATGAAAAGCTTTAGCGAAAGTTATAAAGAAGCTGGTGTAGATGTTACAGCCGGTTATAAATCAGTAGAACTAATGAAGAAACACATTGCCAAAACTAAAATCGATGGCGTAATTTCTGGCATTGGTGGTTTTGGTGGTTGCTTTTTACCAAACCTTACAGGCATGGAAGAGCCTGTACTTGTTTCAGGTACAGACGGTGTAGGTACAAAGCTTAAGCTTGCTTTCCTGCTTGATAAGCATGACACAATCGGTATCGACTGCGTTGCTATGTGTGTTAACGATGTAGTTTGTGGTGGTGCAAAGCCATTGTTCTTCCTTGACTATATGGCACTTGGTAAGAATGTACCAGAAAAGGTTGCAGAAATCGTTTCTGGTGTAGCTGAGGGCTGTGTTCAGGCTGGCTGTGCATTAGTAGGTGGCGAAACAGCAGAAATGCCTGGCTTCTATCCAATTGACGAGTACGACCTTGCAGGCTTCTCTGTAGGTATTGTAGACAGAAAGAATATCATCGACGGTGAAAAGCTACAGGCTGGCGATGTTCTTATTGGTCTGCCTTCTTCAGGTGTACACTCAAATGGTTTCTCACTTGTAAGAAAGGTATTCGGCATTGATGAGACAACAATCAACAAAACATACGATGAGCTTGACAAGCCACTGGGAGAAACTCTGCTGACTCCTACAAAGATTTATGTAAAGCCACTTCTTGCTCTTATTGAAAAGTGCGAGGTTAAGGCTGTATCTCACATCACTGGTGGTGGCTTCTACGAGAATATTCCAAGAATGCTGAAGGACGGTATGTCTGCTAAAATCACAAAGTCAGCTGTACCTGTACTGCCAATCTTCAACATTATCCAGAGAGAGGGTAATATCTCTGAGCATGATATGTACAACACATTCAATATGGGTGTTGGTATGATTATCGCTATCAATAAGGAAGATGTTGATACAGCACTAAG
>JAXJDU010000296.1:0-4551 GCA_036301785.1 Acutalibacteraceae bacterium
AAGGGCTTTGCCCTTGACCCAAAAGCCTTTAAAAAGGCTTTACCCAAACTTTAAGTTTCGGTTTGTGCGAGTTTCAAAGTCTCCGACAAATTCCAATTTATCAAAAAAGCACACCATTTCGGTGTGCTTTTAAAATTAAAATCAAGGCTTATAGCTGCCCTTTAATGATACACTACGGTTAAATACAGGTGCACCAGGCTTAGAATCCTTATTATCAAGGCAGAAATAGCCTAAACGCATAAACTGGAATGAAGCAGGTGGTAATAAATCAGCAACAGACTTTTCTGTTTTACAGTTTTTAAGTACCTGTAATGACTGTGGGTTAATGTAGTCAAGGAAGTTTCTGTCGCCTACATCTGGATCTGGTACTGTAAACAGGTTGTCGTATAGTCTTACCTCAGCGTCAGCACAGTTGTTAGCGTCTACCCAGTGAATAGTAGCCTTTATTTTTCTGCCGTCAGGTGTGTTGCCACCTCTTGTTTCTGGGTCATACTCAGCGTAAACCTCTGTTACATTGCCGTTTTCGTCCTTTTTACAGCCAGTACATTTTACAACATAGGTAGATTTTAGTCTTACCTCGTTGCCAGGGAATAGTCTGAAGTACTTCTTAGCAGGTTCCTCCATAAAGTCATCTGCTTCGATGTAGCATTCTCTTGTAAAGGTAATCTCACGCTCGCCATCTTCTGGACGGTTAGGGTTATTTTCAACCATGAAGGTTTCACTCTGACCCTCTGGATAGTTAGTAATAATAAGCTTAATAGGATTCAGAACAGTCATTACACGCTGTGCAGTTTCGTTTAAATCCTCACGCAGGCAATGCTCCAAAAATCCGTAATCTACTATTGAGTTTACCTTAGAAACGCCGATTCTCTCGCAGAAGTTACGAATAGATTTAGGTGTGTAGCCTCTTCTTCTTAAACCACAAAGAGTAGGCATTCTTGGGTCGTCCCAGCCACTTACATAGCCGTCCTCAACAAGTGTACGAAGCTTTCTTTTGCTCATGACTGTGTTGTTAATGCCAAGTCTTGCAAACTCAATCTGTCTTGGCTTTGATGGTAATGAAACATTGTTGATAACCCATTCGTAAAGTGGACGGTGGTCCTCAAACTCAAGTGAGCAAAGTGAGTGAGTAATGCACTCCATAGCGTCCTCGATTGGGTGTGCAAAGTCATACATAGGGTATATGCACCATTCGTTGCCTGTACGGTGGTGCTTGATACGGTTGATTCTGTAAATTACAGGGTCACGCATATTGAAGTTGCCAGAAGCAAGGTCAATTTTAGCACGCAGAGTCATTTTACCGTCTTCGAATTCGCCATTCTTCATTCTTTCAAATAAATCAAGGCTTTCTTCGATTGGTCTGTCACGATATGGGCTTGTAGCAGGTGTTGAAAGGTCGCCACGGTGTGCTCTCATTTCATCAGCAGTAAGCTCACATACATAAGCAAGACCCTTTTTGATAAGCTCTACAGCACTCTCGTACATTTTATTGAAATATTCAGAAGCATAGTAGAATCTGTCATCCCATGTAAAGCCCAGCCAGCTGATGTCCTCTTTAATAGCGTCTACATACTCTACATCTTCTTTTGTAGGGTTAGTGTCATCCATTCTCAGGTTACACATACCATTGTATTTTTCTGCTGTACCAAAGTCAATGCAAATAGCCTTTGCATGACCTATATGAAGGTAACCGTTTGGCTCTGGTGGAAAACGAGTGTGTACTGTTTTACCCTCAAACTGACCACCCTCTGCAATATCTACATCTATAAAGTCGTGAATAAAGTTGGCATTGCCTACTTTTTCTTCACTAATCTTTTCTTCGTTTTTAATTTCATCTGCCATTGGTATTTATCTCCTTACTAAAAATTATACTCCCAGCTTTTCAAGACCGATGTTAAGTCTTCTGAGTGATTCTTCTCTGCCGAGTATATCAAGAATTTCTACAGCACCACCAGGTGTAACCTTTTTGCCAGCTGCTGCAATTCTTGCAGGCCACATTACAGTACCATTCTTAACTTCAAGCTCTGTAGCAAGGTTAATCAGGCAATCGTGAATGCTGTCTTTATTCCATTCTGCCATTGCTGTAAGCTTGTCTGTAACAGCCTTTAGCATAACAGGTGCGTTTTCAAGATTTGTCTTACTCTTTTTGTTTACAAACATTTCTGTATCGTATTCTGGTAGCTCACTGAAGAAATCTATCATCTCAGGAATCTGATTAAACTTAGTAACACGCTGATGTAAAATCTCTGTCAGCTTGCTCCAGTCAAGCTCTTTTTCTGTTATAGCCTGTTTATAGTATGGCATAGCATAGCCTGTGAATTCCTCAGCAGACATTGCACGGATATACTCACCGTTAAACCACTCAAGCTTGCTGTAATCGAAAATTGAAGGTGACTTGCTGATACCACTGATGTTGAATGCCTTTATAAGCTCATCGTGGTTAAACATTTCCTGATTGTCAGAAGGACACCAGCCAAGCAAAGCCACATAGTTGATGATAGCCTGTGGTAGGTAGCCTTCGTTTATTAAATCCTCAAAGCCTGTTGAGCCATGTCTTTTAGAAAGCTTTGCAACATTACCTTCTTCGTCCTTACCCATAATTAAAGGTAAGTGAATATATGTTGGGATTTCCCAGCCGAATGCCTCATATAACAGATTGTACTTAGGAGTTGAGCTTAAATACTCACAGCCACGCACAACATGTGTAATATTCATTGTGTGGTCATCTATTACATTAGCAAAATTATAGGTAGGGAAACCGTCTGTTTTAATAAGAATCTGGTCCTGTAGCTCGCTGTTGTCAACAGTAATATCACCAAATACAGCATCTGTAAAGGTTGTGCTACCCTCTAAAGGCATTTTTTGTCTTATTACATAAGGTACACCCTCTGCAAGAAGTCTGTCTATTTCTTCCTGTGGCAGGTCACGGCAATGTCTGTCATAGCCACCACCAGGTGTGCCTTCTTCGTTCAGGCTATCTAAACGCTCTTTAGTACAGAAGCAACGGTAAGCCTTACCTTGCTCTATCAGCTGTTCAGCGTAAGGCTTGTACATATCAAGTCTTTCGCTTTGTACATAAGGGCCATATTCTGCTGGCTTGTCAGGACCTTCGTCGTGGTTAAGACCAGCTATTTTAAGTGTGTTGTAAATAACATCTACAGCACCCTCTACATATCTTTCTCTGTCTGTGTCTTCAATTCTAAGTACAAAATCTCCACCTTGGCTTTTTGCAACAAGGTATTCATATAATGCAGTTCTCAGGTTACCTATGTGCATAAATCCTGTAGGACTTGGTGCAAATCTGGTACGAACAACTTTTTTATCCATTATGTTTCCTCTTTCTGTATAGTATTACAAAATTATTCTTACGCTATATTATACCAAAAAACATACTTGTTTTTCAAGCTTTTTTATAAAGCCTTTAGCAATATGTATTTTCAGAATTTAACTGGATTATTGTATGCTGTAATAATACGCTTGTATGAATAATTTTATGATGTCGAAAATTAAAAAGTATTCTGAAATGTGTACAAGATAGTCAAAAAAATGGTGAAAATCTAATTGACTTATAGGGATATTTCTGCTAAAATATTGTTATATCAATGTGGGTAACAATATAATTTCTGTTACAATTTCTGTGAAAGGCGTTTTTATGGGCAAAATTATTTCTGTTGCTTCGGGTAAGGGTGGTACAGGTAAATCTACTGTATGCGTTACCTTAGGTACAGCTTTAGTAAAAAGAGGACATAAGGTCTTGTTAATCGACTGTGATTCTGGTATGCGTGGCCTTGATATTATGATGGGCATAAGCAAAAGTCTGGTGTTTGATATAGCCGACGCTGTGTGTGGTAACTGCACAGCCGAGCAGATTATATACCCTTGTAATCACATTGAGGGTTTAAGTCTTATTCCTGCACCACAAAACGCAGAGGACGAGCTTAGTCCGGCTATATTAAAGCAGTTTACCGATAATGTGCGTGATAAATACGATTACATTATTATCGATTCGCCAGCTGGTGTAGGCAAGGGCTTTGATACTTCTGTATTACCGGCTGATATGTGCTTAGTTATTGCAAATACAGAGCCTACCAGTTTGCGTGGCTGTGTAAATGTAAGAAAAAAGCTTGAGGAAATAGGCAAGGATAACATAAGACTGATTATCAATAAATTTTCAAGGGCTATGTTTAAGGAGCTTGGCTTTTATCCAGACCTTGATTGTATTATTGACGAGTCAGGAATACAGCTTATAGGAATAATAACAGAAAACAGACAGGTCGTAGCGTCAATTCAAAAGGGCTTAGCATACAAGAAAAACTGTACTGCACTAGAGGCAATAGACAGAATAGCTGCAAGGCTAGATGGTGAAAATGTACCGTTGCTGATAATGTAAGCCCACTTTATAATATGAGAATAGAGAAGAAAGAAGGATTATGATGAAAATTGCAATAATTGCACATGATGAGAAAAAAGAGTTAATGGTACAGTTTTGCATTGCTTATTGTGGTATTTTAAGCAGATACGCACTTTGCTCTACAGGTACTACTGGTAAGC
>JAXJDU010000297.1:0-3620 GCA_036301785.1 Acutalibacteraceae bacterium
GATGTAACCAATTCAGTAGGAATTGGTTGCTCGGGCAAAGCCCTTGCAGGTTTACGCAACCAATTTGCTTCGTAAATTGGTTACATTAGACAGAGTTCTTAACGCCTCGAGAATATTTAAAAATGCCATTTTCAATGGTATTTTTAGGAAAAACCAGAAGTTAAAGGGCTTTGCCCTTTAAAATCCCACAAGGGCTTTGCCCTTGACCCAAAAGCCTTTAAAAAGGCTTTACCCAAACTTTAATTTTTGGGTTGTGCGTAACTTGCCGACAAATTCCAATTTGTAATAACATAATCAGTTAAAAGAAGGTATCAAAAATGACTGAAAATTTATCAATATTAGGCTCAACAGGCTCAATAGGCACACAAACATTAGATGTTGCCAGAAGCCTTAATATAAAGGTATCTGCAATAACAGCCTCAACAAATGTAAAGGCTGTAGAGGAGCAGGTAAGAGAATTTAAACCAAAGCTTGCAGTAATGTTTGACGAAAAGGCTGCAAAGGACCTGAAAGAAAGAATATCAGACACTGATACAGTAGTAGAATATGGTATGCAGGGTCTGATCAACGCAGCAACTATATCGGAAGCCGATACAGCTTTAACATCCGTTGTAGGTATGGTAGGCTTAAAGCCAACACTTGCTGCAATAAATTCAAAGAAAAATATCGCACTTGCAAATAAAGAAACCCTTGTTACAGGTGGTAAGCTTGTAATGCAGGCAGTAAAAGAAAACAATGTTAATATGTACCCTGTAGACAGCGAGCATTCTGCTATTTTCCAGTGCTTACAGGGCATGAACGATAAAAAAGAGCTACAGAAAATTATCCTTACAGCATCAGGTGGGCCGTTCTTTGGTAAAACTAAAGAAGAGCTTCAGAATGTAACACTTGAGCAGGCTTTAAATCACCCTAACTGGAGCATGGGTAAAAAAATAACTATAGACTCTGCTACAATGATGAATAAAGGCTTAGAGGTTATAGAAGCAAAGTGGCTTTTTGATATTGATGTTGAAAATATCGATGTAGTGGTACATCGTGAAAGTATTATACATTCTATGGTAGAGTTTACTGATAATTCTGTAATTGCACAGATGGGTGTACCAGATATGCGTATTCCTATTCAGTACGCTATAACATATCCACAAAGAGTGCCATCATCAGTAAAGCCACTAAGCCTTACAGATATAGGCACACTTACATTTGCAAAGCCTGATTATGATACATTTACCTGTTTAAGTCAGTGTATAAGAGCAATCAAGCTTGGACAGCTTGCACCTGTAGCAGCAAATGGTGCAAACGAAATGGCTGTAGAGCTTTTCCTTAACAATAAAATTAAATTCCTGCAGATAGGCGAGCTTGTACAGCAGGCTATTGATACTGTAAGCAAGAAGGAGCTTATATCGGTAGACGATATAATAGAAGCTGATAAAACTGCAAGAGAATTTGTATTAAGCAAAATATAATACTTAAAATCAAGAAAGGGTTGATTACTATACAAGGAGCATTGTTAATTATTATTGGTATACTTCTTTTTGAGTTTATCATTTTATCGCACGAGTTTGGTCATTTTATCTGTGCGAAAAAATCAAATGTATTAGTGCATGAATTTGCACTTGGTATGGGCCCTAAAATATGGGGATTTAAAAAAGGTGAAACACAGTATTCGTTAAGATTATTACCGATTGGTGGCTATTGCAAAATGGAGGGTGAAGACGGAGAAAGCGACGACCCTCGTTCATTCGGCAAAGCTAAGGTATGGCAAAGAATGATAATAGTTGTTGCTGGTGCAGCACTTAATGTATTGCTGGGTTTAGTGCTTATGTGTATATTGGTTGTTCAGGAACCTCTTTACGCTTCAACAACAATCGAAGCCTTCCACGAGGAATCCCGTTCAGCTACACAGGGCTTGCAGGTAGGCGATACAATTGTATCGCTTGATGGCTATAAAATAAGTACCTCACGAGATTTCTCTTTCGCATTGGGTACAATGAAAACCTACTCACCTAATATCAAGGTGGAGAGAAACGGCGAAATTGTAGACTTAGGAGATGTTACCTTTGATACAACTACAGATGACTATGGAACATACATCAAGCTGGATTTCTATGTTGAACCAATCGAAAGAAGCTTTACCAGTGTAATTTCACAAACCTTCAAACAAACCTATTCTGTAGTCAGAATGATATGGGCAAGTCTGGTTGGCTTGGTAACAGGTCAGTTTGGAATGAACGATGTTTCTGGCCCTATCGGTGCAGCGTCTGCTATTTCAGAGGCTGCTTCTATGGGATTACAGCAAAGCTTTGTGGCAGGTCTGAATAATCTGCTGTTTATGCTTATGGTTATTTCTGTAAATCTTGGTATATTCAATATGCTTCCAGTACCAGCACTTGACGGTGGCAGATTCTTCTTCCTGTTGATAGAAGCAATCAGAAGAAAGCCAATCCCAGCTAAGTACGAGGGTTTGGTGCATACAATTGGTTTTGTTGTGTTGATTTTATTCATGATAATAGTATCACTGAATGATGTTATAAGACTATTTAACGGAACAGGCTTTTCAGCAGGCTAGGAAAAAGCTCTGCAAGCCTGCAATAGGAGTATAAATTATGAAAGTTACAAAGCAAGTAAAGGTAGGAAATATATTAATTGGTGGTGGAGCACCAATTGCAATACAGTCTATGCTTAATGTGCCTGCAAATGATATAGAAAACAGTGTAAAGCAGGCAAAGGCCTTGGAGCAGGCAGGCTGTGAGATAGTAAGAATTGCTGTGCCAGACATGAACGCAGTAAAGCTTGTTTCTGCACTTAAAGAAAATGTAAATATGCCAGTGGTTGCAGATATTCATTTTGATTACAAGCTTGCACTCGAAAGTGTAGCTGCTGGTGTTGATAAAATAAGAATCAACCCTGGTAATATTGGTGACATAAGCAGGGTAAAGGCTGTAGTAGATGCGTGCAAGCCAAAGGAAATTCCTATAAGAATAGGTGTTAACTCTGGCTCGGTAGAAAAAGAAATACTTGCAAAATACGGTTCACCTACACCACAGGCTTTGTGCGAAAGTGCACTTTACCATGCTTCATTGCTTGAAAGATTTGATTACACAAACATTGTTTTATCTATGAAATCGTCAAATGTAAAAACAATGGTAGAGGCTTATCAGCTTGCTTCACAAAAGTGTGATTACCCGATGCATTTAGGAGTTACCGAGGCTGGCACAGAAAGAATGGGTATAATAAAATCTTCAGCAGGTTTAGGAGCATTATTGTTTCAGGGTATAGGTGATACAATAAGAGTATCACTTACAGCAGACCCGGTAAAAGAAATATATGCCGCAAAGGATATACTCAGAGCGTTAGATATTCGCAATGACGGTGTGCAGTTTGTTTCTTGTCCGACCTGTGGCAGAACAAAAATAGATTTAATCTCTATTGCTACAGAGGTAGAAAACAGACTTCGTGATTGCAAAAAGAACATAAAGGTAGCCGTTATGGGCTGTGCAGTAAACGGACCAGGAGAAGCCAAAGAGGCAGACATTGGTATTGCAGGTGGTGACGGTGTAGGGCTTATCTTTAAAAAGGGTGAAATTATTAAAAAGGTACCCGAAAGTGAGCTTATCGACGAA
>JAXJDU010000298.1:0-2677 GCA_036301785.1 Acutalibacteraceae bacterium
ATATTAAATCTGCTAAGAAAATGGTAGAGAGATTACAGCCAGAAGTATGGGATATCTTAGAAGAAGTAATTAAAGAGCATCCGGTTATGTTAAACCGTGCTCCTACACTTCATAGACTTGGTATTCAGGCATTTGAGCCTGTACTTGTTGAGGGTAGAGCTCTAAAGCTTCACCCACTTGTATGTACAGCGTACAACGCTGACTTTGACGGTGACCAGATGGCTGTTCACGTACCATTGTCAGCAGAGGCACAGGCAGAGGCAAGATTCCTTATGCTTGCTGCTGGTAACCTGTTAAAGCCATCAGACGGTCGTCCAGTTGCTGTACCTTCTCAGGATATGATTCTTGGTTCTTACTATCTGACATTAGATAAGGACGGAGAGCCAGGCGAGGGCAAGGTATTCAGAGATGAAAACGAAGCATTAATGGCTTATGATTCAAAGGTTATCACACTACATTCAAAAATAAAGGTTCGCCGTACAGAAATTATTAACGGCGAAACAGTATCTGCTATTGTAGATACAACTGTTGGTAAGATTATCTTCAACAGACCAATCCCACAGGATTTAGGCTTTGTTGACAGATCAGTACCAGAAAACCTGTTAAGATACGAGGTTGAATTCCTTGTTGGTAAGTCTGCACTTGGTAAGATTATCGACAAGTGTATCAGAAAGCACGGTACACAGATAACCTCAACAGTGCTTGACGCTATTAAGTCACAGGGTTATAAATACTCAACAATCGGTGCTATTACAGTTGCTGTATGTGACGCTGCTATTCCACCAGAGAAGAAGGCTATCATTGCACAGGCAGAAATTGATAAGGACGAGATTACAGAGCTGTATAATCAGGGCTTGATGAGCAACGAAGAGCGTTATAAGGGCGTTCTTAAGATTTGGAATAAGGCTACAGACGATGTTACAGACGCACTGAAGAACAACATGGACGCTTACAACCCAATCTGGATGATGGCTGACTCTGGTGCGAGAGGTAGTATGTCACAGATCAGACAGCTTGCTGGTATGCGTGGTCTTATTGCCAATACATCTGGTAAAACAATCGAAATCCCAATCAGAGCTAACTACCGTGAAGGTCTTAACATTTTGGAATACTTTATTTCTTCCCGTGGTGCAAGAAAGGGTCTTGCCGATACAGCGTTAAGAACAGCTGACTCTGGTTACCTTACTCGTAGACTTGTTGATGTATCACAGGATGTTATCGTAAGAGAGGACGATTGTGGTACTCATGAGGGTATCGAGATTTATACAATCTATGACGGTAAGAGAAAGATTGAAGACCTGAGAGAAAGACTGCTGGGCAGATATCTTGTTGAGGACTTCATAGATGAAAATACAGGCGAAATTCTTGTTTCTAAAGAAACAATGATGGGCGATAAAGAAGCAGATATCATCTGCAACAGTGGCGTTGAAAAGATTAAAATCCGTTCAATCCTTGGCTGTAGAGCTAAGCACGGTGTTTGCCGTAAGTGCTATGGTTCTAACCTTGCAAACGGTATGCCTGTTACAGTTGGTGAGGCTGTTGGTATTATTGCTGCTCAGTCAATCGGTGAGCCTGGTACTCAGCTTACAATGCGTACCTTCCATACCGGTGGTGTTGCTGGTGGTGAGGATATCACACAGGGTCTTCCAAGAGTAGAAGAGCTGTTCGAGAGCAGACGACCAAAGCACCAGGCTATCCTTAGTGAAATCGACGGTGAGGTAAGATTTGATACAATCAAGGGTGCTCGTCACGTTGTAATCTTCAACAGACAAACAGCAGACGAAAAGAGCTACCTGATTCCTCACGGCTCAAGAGAGAAGATTCAGGAGGGTCAGTTTGTACAGGCAGGCGATATGCTTACAGAGGGTGCTAAGAATCCACATGATGTTCTTGACATTCTTGGCGTTGAGGCTGTACAGAACTACCTGATAGAAGAGGTACAGCGTACCTACCGTCTACAGGGTGTTGCTATCAACGATAAGCACATCGAGGTAATCGTTCGTCAGATGATGAAGAAGGTTAAGATAGAAGAGCCAGGCTCAACTAACCTGATGACAGGCTCACTTGTATCAAGAAACGACTTTATCTTTGCAAACGAGGATATTCAGGCAAGAATTGACGCTGGTGAAACTAACCTTGAGCTTGCTACAGCTACACAGCAGCTTCTTGGTATTACAAAGGCTTCACTTGCTACAGACAGCTTCCTGTCTGCTGCATCATTCCAGGAAACAACAAGAGTTCTTACAGATGCAGCTATCAAGGGCAAGGTTGACCCATTGGTTGGTCTGAAGGAGAATGTTCTTATCGGTAAGCTTGTACCAGCTGGTACAGGTATGAATCGCTACAGCAATGTAGAGCTGGAAGAAACTCATCCTGCAGCAATCGTAGACCAGGCTTTAGATGTATAATATAGCTTAAAATAAAAAAAGAGTATCACCCAATCGGTGGTACTCTTTTTGCATTATAAGAAAGAAATCAGCTTTTGCAGGTGCTGTAAAAGCTGTAATTATCAGGTGTTGTAGCAGGTATTACAGTATGTTGACTTTGTATATTTATCTGCTATAATGATATTTATACTGATACCTGATTAAACGGTTGAATAGATTGTCGAGCAGAATTTGCTCAGAACGAGGACGACGACGCAGGCAAGCTGTCGCTTGTCAAGGAGAAGGACGAA
>JAXJDU010000299.1:0-3554 GCA_036301785.1 Acutalibacteraceae bacterium
TCCATCTACGATAAATGTGAATTCACTTCTGTCACCATGTGATGTGCCGGATACAGTTGTAGAAAATCCATTCAGTCTTATTTCAGACTCGTCAACATCCAGCCTGTCAAAAAGGTCACTTTCAACTACATAGGAATAAGCTAATTTATATTCTTCGCTGTCCTTTACCTCGTCAAGTGCAGTGAAAACAATACCGAAAATTGCAACTGTACAGCCAGATATTAAAACTATAGGAAGTACCACAGCCAGCAATATTATAAGCCAGATTTTTTTCTTTTTCTTTGGCTGTTGATATTGTCCGGCGTTATATGGTGGCATACCATTATAATACTGGTTAGGCATTGGATTATTACCATAAGCGTTACCATACTGATTAGGCATTGCGTTATTGCCATAAGCATTGCCGTACTGGTTAGGCATTGGATTATTGCCATAAGCGTTACCATACTGATTAGGCATTGCGTTATTACCATAGGCGTTACCATACTGATTAGGCATTGTGTTATTACCATAGGCGTTACCATACTGATTAGGCATTGTGTTATTACTATAAGCGTTACCATACTGATTAGGTGTTGGATTATTGCCATAAGCATTTCCATACTGGTTTTGTGTTGTATCGCCTGTGCTTTGACCGTTTGCTGTTGAATCGTTATATGGATTACCCCAGTCTGATAAAACATCGTTATTAAAATTATTATCAGATTCCTGCTTCATAAATAAACCTCCTGATTATTTAAGAATAAACACTAAATTAGTCGAATTATATAATATCTATACTCAAGTAAGCTGAATCAGCTATACCTGTTAAGCAGATTATACCATTGTCAGTGTGATTTTGCAATGAATTTAACCAATTATTACAAACAATCTCTTTGCCTGATAAAAAATTTAAAAGTATGCACGATATTGTATATGTTAAAATGTATTATATATGAAGGGGGTAGAGAAGTGGAAGAAAAACAAAGTACCAGAGAAAGGGCAGAAGAAATAATAAAACAGCATGCCGACATGGTTTATCGTATTGCGTTACAGAATGTTAAAAACTCCAGTGATGCACAGGATATATTTCAGGAGGTTTGTATAGCGTTACTTACAAAAAATGCACCACTCTTTGATGAGCTACATATAAAGAATTGGCTTATCAGGGTTACAATCAATAAATGCAATAACTTTAATAAATCGGTATGGCAAAAGAGAACAGAATCGCTGGATGAGCATAATAACCTGATTGCACCAGAGATAAATATGGTTTTAGATGAGCTGTATAAGCTGTCAGAAAACTACAGAAATGTTATTTATCTTTACTATTACGAGGAATATACAATACCAGAAATAGCAGAGATACTTGGCAAAAGCAAAAACACAATAAGTGCTCAGCTACAGCGTGCACGAAAAAAACTGAAAAAAATACTTGACGAAGGAGAATAAGCTTATGAAAAAGAATATTTACACAGATGAATTAAGTAAAATTTCAACTCCGGACAAGGTTCTTGCAAAAGGACTTGAAAGTATCAGGAGTGCAGAGCCAACAGATGAGGTAATAAATTTTAAAGAGGAAAAAGCGAAGAAGAAATGGTTTAAGCCATTAGGTGTAGTTGCAGCTGTGCTTGCAGTGATAATCGGACTGAATACAGCAGGTGTTTTTAACATAGCAGAGAGAAACCCTTTTATTCTTACTGCATATGCACAGCAGCTTAACACAGAAAGCTTTGTGAAAGTAGGATGTATAAAAATGAGTACAGGCAGTTTAATCTACACTGTTGATGATGACGGTAACGAAATGCTTGACGAAATTACACCTATATTCGATTTTGATGTTGTATGTGAAGGTGAGGGGTTAAAGGAGGTAACATATTCAACAAGCACAGGCAGATTTTTAGTTAATGACAGCGATGAAGCTGTACTTGATTATAGTGTGTTAACAGATGAGGAAAAAGAAAAGCTTGGTAGCTTTACAGTGAGTGGCAGAAAGTCAGCTTCTGATTGTGTTGTAGCTTATGATGATAAAGCTGTTGACAGCAATACACCTTTATTTATTGCGTTTAAAATTCATGATGCAAAGAATATGTATGAAAAAAATATGAAAAGCTATGGTGGTAAGATATCAGGAAACAATATAGAGGCTATAGCTGAAGCATTATTCAATGAAAGTGAATACACCTACAACGCACAGGTAACTGCAACCTTTGCAGATGGTTCAAAGGTTACAGAAATATTGGAATTTAAGTGTGAGCATGACGAAAACGGATATTATCTTGCAGCAAAAATCGTAGAATGATAATTAAAGCTGATAACCATAAAGGTATATAATCGTTAAAAAGCATAACAAACCACTGCCTTGCAGATGATACAGGGTGGTGGTTTTGTTATGTAAATATATATTGCAAAGTCTGTAAAGTGGTGTATAATAAGTATGTTTGACAATTTAAAAATTGTTAAAGCAGATTATAATAAATCTGTGGAGGTTGCAATGGAAAATACAATTTTATTTCTTGTTATATTTACGATAATAGTTATCCTGGGCTTTTTTCTTGCAGTATGGATAGTAAAGGCAAACAAAGCAATAAGATTAAAAGAAATAACTATAAAAAACAGTAAAATCCCAGAAAGCTTTTCTGGATATCGTATTGTTCAGGTAACAGATTTGCATAATGACGAATTTGGCGAAAATAATATAAATCTTATTAATAAGGTAAAAGAGGGCAGACCCGACATTATTGTAATCACAGGCGATTTTATAGATTCACGCTTTACAGATATCGATGTAAGTGTAAAGGTGGCAAGACAATTTGTTAAAATTGCACCAACCTACTATATTGCCGGCAATCACGAATCAAGATTGTCAGAGTATCCACCTTTTAAAGAAGAGCTTATTGCTATGGGTATAACAGTTCTTGATAACGAACAGATAAAGCTCGAAAAGAACAACGAATATATAAACCTTAGTGGTGTAACTGATATAGCCTTTAATGACGAATACCAGA
Organism: Acutalibacteraceae bacterium; assembly: GCA_036301785.1. GTDB lineage: Bacteria > Bacillota > Clostridia > Oscillospirales > Acutalibacteraceae > CAG-964. The sequence goes on from JAXJDU010000299.1 coordinate 2,988, forward strand.
TAGATGAGGATGATTTTAAAGCATTAAAGCAACACCTATCACAAATAGAATTTGACAGCAGTGCCTATACGATTTTACTGTCACATCGTCCGGAGTTTATTGACATTTACGCAAGCACCAGGGTAGACTTGATTTTAAGTGGCCACACCCACGGTGGACAAGCCTGCCTGCCTTTTATAGGTGGTATATTTGCACCGGGACAAGGCTTTTTTCCTAAATATGATTCTGGTGTGTTCGATATCTCAGATGTAACAACTATGATTATCGGCAAGGGCTTAGGCAGAAGTCTTTTCCCATACAGAGTTAACAACAACCCCGAGGTAATCGTGGTAGAGCTTATGGCAGAATAATATATAGCACTAAATATATAAATTATATAAAAAACACCCCTGAAAGCATTTTTGAAGTTTTATTTCAAAACTACTTTCAGGGGTGTTTTATTGTTTGTTTTTATGTTTGTTTTGACCACTGGAGATTTTATCCCAAAAAGAAATAAAGTCTGTTTTTAATTCCTCAAAGCTTAGTTCGCTTTCTGAATTACCGTCAAAGAATAATATCCATTCAGAA
>JAXJDU010000300.1:0-6574 GCA_036301785.1 Acutalibacteraceae bacterium
AAAGCATAAAAAAGAGGGTGTCGGCTTTGGCAGATTGCCAGACCTTATACTGCTTGACGGTGGTAAGGGTCAGGTAAATGCTGTAAAGGCTGTTATGGTTTCTAAAGGCTATGATGTACCAGTTTTTGGTATGGTTAAGGATAACAAGCACCGTACACGAGCAATTACAGACAGTGGCAACGAAATTGCAATAGCAAACAAGAGAAGTGTTTTTACGCTTGTTTCGAATATTCAGGAGGAGGTTCATCGCTTTGCAATAGGCTATCATCGCCAGAAGAGAAAAAGCACAGCCTTTAAAAGCTCGTTAACAGAGATTGACGGTGTAGGCGAAAAGCGAGCCAAGGCACTTCTGAAGCATTTTGGTACAATTGCAAATATTAAAGCAGCAGACCTTGAGGAGCTTGAGAATGCACCAACAATGAACACAGTTGTTGCAAGGTCAGTTTATAATTATTTTAATAAAGAGGAAAATAACTGATTTCTGTTTTTGCTAAATTTACTAAAAAATGGTAATAATAGAATGTAATGTTGTTTTATTCGCAGTTGACAATTTCTTTAATATAAGAGATAATATATCGTATGAATATGAAAGTAGGTATGTTATGAGAGTTATCACTGGCATGGCAAGAGGAAAAAGACTTAAAACTCTTGAAGGGCAAGATGTAAGACCAACTACAGAAAAGGTTAAGGAATCTGTTTTTAACATAATTCAGTTTGATGTAGAGGGCAGAGTGTTTCTTGATTTGTTTTCCGGCTCTGGTCAGATGGGTATAGAGGCACTTAGCCGTGGTGCAAAAAGTGCAGTTTTTGTTGATAACAGACGAGAAGCAATAAATGTAATAAAGGCTAATCTTAAAAATACAGGTCTGGAAGAAAACGCAAAGGTTTTTAATACAGATTCAATCGCTTTTATAGCAAGAGAACAGCAGGAAAAATTTGACTTAGCATTTTTAGACCCACCATATGGCACAGGCGTTTTGCAAAGGGTGTTACCTTTAACAGCCTTACAGATGAAAAAGACAGGTACAATTATATGTGAAAGACCAAGTAATGAAGAAATACCTGAAAAAATTAATGGTTTTGTACTTGACAGAAATTATCGTTATGGTAAAATTATAGTAAGTACATATCGTTGTGAGGATGTGACTGAATAAATGGAAAGAACAGTAATTTGTCCTGGTAGCTTTGACCCCGTAACCTTGGGTCATGTTGATATAATAACCCGTGCAGCAAATATGTTTGATAAGGTTATTGTAGCTGTTCTTATAAATTCATCTAAACAGCCAAGCTTTACTATAGAAGAGCGTATTAAGCTTTTAGAAAAGGCATTGTGTGGCTATAATAATATAGAGGTACAAAGCTTTGACGGTTTGCTGGCAGATTACGCCAGACAAACTGGTGCTACAGCTGTTGTTAAGGGTTTAAGAGCGATGTCAGACTTTGAATATGAATTTCAGATGTCACTTACAAATAAAACCCTGAACCCTGATCTTGAAACCGTGTTTTTAACATCAAGGGCTGAATATATGTATTTAAGCTCAAGTATTGTAAAACAGGTTGCTACGCTTAACGGCGATATTAAAAATTTTGTTCCCGAGTGTATTCATGACGAAATAAAACAAAGACTATCGAAAAATGTTTAGTGCATAGCCTTGTTATCAAGGGTGATGCTTATATATTTTGAGGTCTAAAATGAAAAGGATGGTTTGAATGAAAGTAGAAGATTTATTGTTAGAGCTAAGAGAAACAATTGAGGATGCAAAGGTATTGCCACTTTCTGGTGGTAAGAGCGTTATCGATGTTGAAAATCTGAAGGAGCTTTTAGATGACATCGAGGATACACTACCTCAGGAGGTTCGTCAGGCTAAGGCTATAGTTGCTGACAGACAGAAGATTATTGCTGATGCAAAGGCAGAGGCTGAAAGCATTATCCGTTCAGCAGAGGATAAGAAGAAGTCTTTAGTAACTCAGAGCGAAATCGTAAGACAGGCTCAGGCAGAGGCTAACGAGATTATCACAGACGCTAAGCTGAAGTCAAGAGATATGCGTAAGGCTGCTAATGGCTATGTTGACGAAATGCTAAGACAGGCAGACGAAATGCTTACAGCACAGGTTAACGAAATCAAAAAGACAAGACAGAACATCAAGGCTAGTCAAAGACCAGCTCAGCCTGTAAAAGCTCAGGTTCCTGTTGTAGCAAATGAATCAGATAAAGAGGACTAATTGCAGACGCAATTATACATAATAATTGATAAAAAACAGATACTATGCAGGTAGTATCTGTTTTCTTTTTGTCCTATGTGCTTGAACTTTCAAGGCTTATATTATATAATTTATTCACGACAGTTCATTTGTACCATCCTGTCGTTAAACAAAACCAGGACTATTACGCTATATTAATTTCTGCTGAACCTTATACAGCGTATCAGAGTGACTTGCTGTATAGATGAAACAGGGTTAGTATTAAAACTATGATGATTATGCAGGTGGTTTTGTGTTTTTGCAAAGCCACCTTTATTTTTTTGATGATTTGGAGGTAACATGAAGGCTGAAATGATAAATCGCTTTAAAGCCCGAATAAATCGTGAAAACGAAGAAACGAGAATTCTTCTGAGGAGTATACCGTCAACAGTTGTTTCTCTTTTTGTTGTCAGCGTTATATGTATGAATCTGCTTGCAAATAAAACACTCTATCAGAATGATTGGATAGCATTGGACGGTGGAATTTTAATCTCGTGGCTTTCGTTTATGTGTATGGACATAATTACAAAATATTTTGGCCCGAAAGCTTCGAATAAGGTTGCTATACTTGCCTCGGTAATAAATCTGCTTACCTGCTTTATTTTTTATATCGCAAGTATTATACCATCTGACGCTGATGACTATACAGCTCTTGACAGTATACTTGGTGGCACATGGTTTATACTTCTGGGCAGTACAGTTGCATTTCTGTTTTCTGCACTGGTGAACAATTTTTTGAACTGGGCAATAGGCAATGCATTCCATGAAAATCCAGAAGGGAAGCTTGCTTATATAACAAGAACCTATATTTCTACATTTATCGGGCAGTTTATTGATAACCTTATTTTCTCTGTTATTGTTTTTGTAATTTTCGCACCTATATACTGGAATGGGTTTCATTGGACTGTGTTGCAAAGTGCAATGTGTGCATTAACCGGTGCTGTGGCTGAATTGATTATGGAGATTATATTTTCGCCATTTGGGTATCGCATTGTTACAGACTGGAAAAAGCACAGCATTGGTCAGGAGTATCTTGATTTTATTAAAGGAGGTAAAAAATGAAGGTTTTAATCACAGGTACCTCGCAGGGCATAGGCAAGGCTGTGGCTGAGCATTTTTTAAAAGAGGGGCATATCGTAATCGGTATTGACAGACAGGAATCAACTGTTAATCATGAGGGCTACACACATTATCAATGTGATGTAAGAGATTACGAAAATCTGCCTGATGTACCTGATGTTAATATTTTAATCAATAACGCAGGTACACAGAATGAAAATGATATAGATATAAATTTAAAGGCGTTGATTCATATTACAGAAAAATACGGAATTCAGGAGCATATACATTCCGTTTTGAATATAGGCTCGGCAAGTGCACACACTGGTGCAGAATTCCCTGAATATTGTGCCAGCAAGGGTGGTATTCTGGCATACACAAAAAATGTAGCTATGCGTATTGCTAAATATAACGCAACCTGCAACAGCCTTGACCCGGGTGGTGTTATAACACCACTTAATGAATGTGTTATGAATGACCCTAAGCTATGGGCAGAAATTATGAACGAAACCCCACTGAGAAGATGGGCAACACCAGAAGAAATGGCACAGTGGGCGTATTTTCTTACAGTAACCAACACCTTTTGCACAGGACAAAGTATCCTTGTTGATGGTGGAGAGGCTATCAATTATAATTTTGTCTGGACGGATTAATAGTAAAAGCAATTTAAATAATGAAATTTTGTTGATGAAGTTCACTCAGCTTTCCACCGTTTAAACAGGTATCAGTATGAGTATAAAAAAAGCAGACACTGTTGACTGGTGTCTGCTTTTTGTTTGAATTAATGCTGTATAAAAATATCGCTTACAGCTATGAATCAGCATAGCTGTAAGCGATAAAAATTTTTACTGTGTTTTAATCTGTGGTTGTATAAAGCTCCATAAACATAGCTTCGATTTCTTTTTTTACTTCATGGTAATTTTTTGGCCATTTCATATAGCCGTGTGCCTCCACAGCATCTTCGTTTTGAATTTTTATTTTTAATGTGAATGAGCTTCCGTCACATACCCTGCTGTCACTCTTGTTAAAGCCATTCCACTTTTGTACATTGTTGTCGGCTAAAAGCTTTGTCAGTTTTTCAACAAAGGCTTCGTCAACAACAAATTCATCAGCATCTTCGGGGGCAATTTCACTTTGCTTAATGGTGGCTGTATATACTCCGTTGTTAAGCTCAAGCTTGTAACAGGTGTCAAAGTTAGCCGGACCATATCCAGGGGTATATCCGTACGAAAAATAAGTGATTCCCGAAAAATCATATTCCGAGCAACCAGCAAGCAATGAAAACAGCATAATAATTACTCCGAGTATTGAAATTCTTTTTATAGTTAAGGCAAGTTGTTTAGTATTCATCAGCGTAGCACCTCGTAAAAAAATAGTTGCTGTGGTAGAAATGCCTTTTAATATACCAGAATAAATGAAGATATAATTTAATTATATATCACCAGAATCTGAAAATCAATTACTATGCAAAAATTCAAATTTAGCTGACAAACAAGTATAGTTATTATGTACAAACCCTGTAATTTAACAAATTGTTCACTAAGTGTTAAATTGCAGGCTGATTTTTAAAGATTTTTTATTTAAAACAAACAAAAATCATTTGTGTAATTGTGCATTATAGGCGAAGTTTAATTCTTAGTAAAAAAAATATTGCACATAATATACATATGAGCTATAATGTTCTTAACATAATTTAACTTATTTGTACATAATGCTAAACTATGGGATATATTTAAATTATTGATATTTTAAGGAGTGTATATATAATGGTGCAGTATGAAGCTAAAAAAATAAAAAATCTTGTTATTGCTGGTCACGGTGGCTGTGGTAAAACATCAGTTGCAGAGGCTATGCTATATTTATCTGGTGCAACAGAAAGACTTGGTAAGGTAGATGACGGAAACACAGTGTTTGACTTTGACGCTGAAGAAATAAAGCGTGGTGTGTCTGTATCTCCTGCAGTTGCACCTATAGAGTGGAAGGGTTATAAAATTAATCTTCTCGATACCCCAGGTTTATTTGACTTTGAGGGTGGTGTATGCGAGGGTATGCGTGCAGCAGACGCAGCGTTGATAGTTGTATCGGGTAAAGATGGTGTAAATGTAGGTACTGAAAAGGCTGTAAAAATGGCTGAAAAAGCAGGTAAGTCAAAGGTTTTCTTTGTTAATGGTCTTTGCGATGAAAGTGCACGCTTTTATAGAGTATTTGAAACACTAAAGGCAAGCTTTGGTCCTTCTGTTTGTCCTGTAGTGGTACCATATATTGAAAATGGCCAGGCTAATTGCTATGTTAATATTCTTGAATATAAGGCTTACAGATACGAAAACGGTAAAATAACCCCTACTACAATGCCAGACATGGGTGACCGTCTGGAGGGTTTGCGTACAGCTATTTACGAGGCTGTTGCAGAAACTGACGAAGAGATGTTTGAAAAATACTTCAGTGGTGAAGAATTTACCCCAGAAGAGGTTATAGTAGGCGTTAGCCGTGGTGTAAAGGAAGGTACAATTACACCTGTATTCTGTGGTGATGCTCAGAATACATTCGGTATAGAGCATTTGCTTAACGGTATTACATGGCTTGTACCATCAGCAGACGAAAAGGGTGAGCTTGCTGTTGATATAAACGGAGAGCCTGTAGAGCTTGCTGTTAATCCAAACGGTGCAGCTGCGGCAATCGTATTTAAAACTGTTGCAGACCCATTTGTAGGTAAGCTTTCATACTTTAAGGTTGTTTCAGGTAAAATTTCAGCAGATACTCCACTTGTTAATATGAGAACAGGTGAAAACGAAAGAATTACCAAGGTGCTTATACCAAAGGGTAAAAAGCAGGAGGAAGTACCATTTGTTGGTGCAGGTGATATTGGTGCAGTTGCAAAGCTAAGTGGCACAGCTACCGGCGATACATTGTCAGCACCTACAAGAAAGGTTATTCTGGACGGTATCGATTATCCTGTAGCTAACTTTGCAAAGGCTATACTTCCAAAGGCAAAGGGCGAAGAGGATAAGGTTGCTCAGGCTCTTGCAAAGATTGCAGAGGAAGACCCAACAGTTGCTTTTGAAACAAATAAAGAAACAAAAGAAATGGTTATTTATGGCTTGGGTGAGCAGCATATAGATGTTGTTGTTTCTAAGCTTAAGAATAAATTTAATGTAGATGTAGTTCTTGAAGCACCAAAGGTTGCATACCGTGAAACTATCCGTAAGAGCGTTAAGGTTCAGGGTAAGCACAAGAAGCAGTCTGGTGGTCATGGTCAGTTTGGTGATGTATGGAT
>JAXJDU010000301.1:0-9959 GCA_036301785.1 Acutalibacteraceae bacterium
CCATAGCATCGATTAGCTTCTCTACACCGAATACGTTTACGTTTAGGTGATGTGCATCCTGTGCAAAGTAACCGTCAAGTACCTGAACAAGCTTCTCTGTCTGCTCTTCTTCGTTATGACCAAGAGCTGTTGGGCTGATTGTCTGAGTATTTGAAATACCGTCAAGTGCCCAGTGATATGGTAGCTTAGCAACTGAGTTTAGTGAAGCAAGTAGACCGTTCATCTCTGCACCGTAGCTTGGGTTAGCACCAGGTGATAGAGGAGCACCAGCCTTACGACCGTTAGGCATTGAGCCTGTAGCCTTACCATATACAACATTTGATGTAATTGTCAGGATTGAAGTTGTAGGCTCTGAATCACGGTATGTGTGGTGCTTCTTGATCTTCTCGATGAATGTCTTTAGTAGCCATACAGCGATATCATCAGCACGGTCATCATCATTACCATATTTAGGGAAGTCACCCTCTGTCTCAAAGTCAACAACAATACCTGTTTCGTCACGAACTGTCTTAACCTTAGCGTACTTAATAGCACTTAGTGAGTCAACAACATGTGAGAAACCAGCAATACCTGTTGCGAATGTACGACGAACATCTGTATCGATAAGAGCCATCTCAGCAGCCTCATAGTAATACTTGTCGTGCATATAGTGAATCAGGTTCAGTACATTTACATATAGACCAGCCAGCCACTCTAGCATTGCATCGTACTTAGCCATAACCTCATCATAGTCTAGGTACTCGCTTGTGATTGGAGTATAAGCTGGACCACACTGCTCACGAGTCTTAACATCTACACCACCGTTGATAGCGTATAGAAGACACTTAGCAAGGTTAGCTCTAGCACCGAAGAACTGAATCTCTTTACCTGTCTGAGTAGCAGATACACAGCAGCAGATTGAGTAATCGTCGCCCCATACTGGCTTCATTACATCATCGTTCTCGTACTGAACTGAGCTTGTTCTGATTGAAATCTGAGCAGCATACTTCTTGAAGTTCTCTGGAAGAGCTGGTGAGTAAAGAACTGTCAGGTTTGGCTCTGGTGAAGGACCCATGTTCTCCAGTGTGCGTAGGAAACGGTAGTCTGTCTTTGTTACCATTGAACGACCGTCAACACCAATACCACCTACCTCTAGTGTAGCCCATACTGGGTCACCTGAGAACAGCTCGTTATATGATGGAATTCTTGCGAACTTAACCATACGGAACTTCATAACCATATGGTCGATAATCTCCTGAGCCTGTGACTCAGTTAGAATACCAAGATCCATATCTCTCTTAATATAAATATCTAGGAATGTTGAAATTCTACCAACACTCATTGCAGCACCGTTCTGTGTTTTGATAGCAGCAAGATAACCGAAGTATAGCCACTGAGCAGCCTCGTATGCATTCTTAGCAGGCTCAGAAATATCGTAACCGTAAATCTTAGCCATTTCCTTCATACCCTTCAGTGCAGCGATCTGCATTGAGATCTCCTCACGCTGACGGATAATGTTATCTACCATTGTGCCATCGCCACAGTTCTCGAAATCCTTCTTCTTCTCTTCGATCAGGAAGTCGATACCGTATAGAGCAACTCTACGGTAGTCACCAACGATTCTACCACGACCATATGTATCTGGAAGACCTGTGATAATATGGTTGTGACGAGCAAGCTTCATCTCTTTTGTATAAGCATCAAATACACCCTGGTTGTGTGTACGAGAATATTCTGTAAAAATTTTGCTTAGCTCTGGATTTGGTGTGTAGCCGTTTGTAGTACAAGCCTGTACAGCCATTTTAATACCACCGAATGGCATAAATGCACGCTTAAGAGGCTTATCTGTCTGAAGACCAACAACCTTCTCTAAATCCTTAGTAGCCTCGCTGATATAGCCAGGACCATAAGCTGTTAAACCTGTAACAACCTCTGTTTCCATATCAAGAACGCCACCGTTAGCACGCTCTTCTTTCTGTAGACCCTGTAGGATACCCCACAATTTATCTGTTGCCTCTGTTGGGCCAACAAGGAATTCTGAATCACCGTCATATGGTGTGTAATTCTTCTGAATGAAGTCACGAACATTAACTTCTTCTTTCCAAATACGGCCTTCAAAGCCGTCCCACTGCTTAAAATCTATCATTGGTTTTTCCTCCTTGATATATAGGTTTGCTAGTATTTCTAGCTACAATTAGATTATACTACATTTTTCGAGAATTACAAGAGGTAATTTTTCAAAAATGCAAACAATTCTTAAAATTTGTAAGAATAGTTAAAATTTTACATCAATTTTAGTTTAATTTATAAGCAGTTACAACGAAAAACGCAAAAAATTATTAAAAAAAATTTAATTTTTAGAATTTCATAAATAATCGCTTTATCTTGAATTCCTTTATATGCTACAAGCGTTTAAAGCTTTATATTAATAGTATTTTACAGTAATAAAGCGATAAATCACCTCATATTCTTAGCGAATAAATAGCGATTTCTGATAAATTGTAGGTAATAATATTTAAATACACCTATAAATTATACTAAACAATTTAATAAAAATACTATTATCATGCTTTGCACAAAGCCTGTAAACGGCCCTTTAACAGACATATACAGCACAAAAACACAGAGCCAGCTTGTTGTAGCTGACTCTGGTTTTCGCTGTATAGTGTATAGCTTGTTCATATTACATATTAACTTAGCGTTTATAAATTTTCTTTTAAAATCCTTAAAACATCTTCACCATACTTAGAGCATTTTACATCTGCAAAACCTTTAATTCTTTTTAGTTCATCAATCGATTTAGGATTTTCTTTTATCAGCTGCTCAAGCTGCGAATTGTTAAATATATAATACGCTTTTATGTTTTCTATTCTGCTTTGACGGTATCTGTAATCCTTTAGAGCTTTGTACACTTGCATATCCTCTATATTGTCAATATTATTGATAGCTTGCGTATTTACCCCACAGCTTGTATCACTGGTATCTCCTGACTCAATCATACTTTTATCTTCACTAATCACAGCTGTACCATTTAACTCTGCAGAATCATTATCATTTAAATTTACATCATCAGTAACAGCTTTCATACATTGCAGATTATTAATTGCTAGCTGATATTTAGAAGTAAAATCCGTACTGTTAGGCACACTGTTTGAAAGAAAAAACTCTGCTATTTCTTTCATTTCTTTGTCCGTCATTGGTTCATTAGAGCTATTACTGTTAAGCTTTTTTATGTAATTAACCATTCCGTCTACCTTTACAATCTGTGCTTTTATTTCTTTTGGAGCATATCTGATATCCAATACAGATTTAGAATTAGCAAGCACTACAATTGATTTATAATTATTTTCAAAAAACCTGTCAAAAAAGATTTTCCCTAATACTCCTTTTGATTTTCTTCTTTTTTCTCGTATCATATCAAGATGCCTTTGATTTTGAGTAATCGGGCTGTATATTCCTTCTTTGTAATATTTTTTACCATACTGTATAGTTCTGGTAAAATTACCTTGACTATCAATTGAAATATTCCCATAAAGATTTTTACACTCCAATATAAGTATTAGTTTTCTTGTTATTACAATATAGTCAATCTGTGTTTTCAAGCCGTTTTCTTCAAAACGAACATCATGCAGTATATACATTGGTATATGACTATTCTTTAATTCAAACATCAGATTTTCTTCGCCTTTTATACCGTAATATAAAATCTTTTTATCATATTCTATCTGATCCTGTAATTCCTTTGGAGCAATCTTGCAAAGATTATCTAATTGCTGCCATGCTCTTTTCATGTCATCGTTCTCTTTTAATACAACTGGTTCTCTAAGCTTATCGAATATACCCATAATATCCACCCTCTCTACAATCTGCAAGCTACAGCCGTTATCATTGTGTGTATTTATCACAATCTGTTTTACAAAAAAGGTTCGCAGACTAATCAGCGAACCTTTTGTCTCTCTACTCTCTGAACCGTAATTTGTAGCACTATAACTTTTTAATATATTATATCATAAACTTTATTCACTGTAAATTCTCACATCAAAAATTATTCCCACTGAATATAAGCTAACGCTTTTTGATTCAGCGAATTTTACGGCTTTACTATCTTGTTATAATAACCATCTTCGGCAATATCCAGGATTGTTGGTGTCAGGCTTTCTGCCGGAAAGTGGTCTATAATATTTATAATATATCTCAGAATATAAGTTACATCTACAACATTAACCTTTTTATCATCGTCAACATCTGCCAGCTTTACAAGGTCACCGTTATCCTCATAATCGCCTACAATATAACGCTGTATACAAACAGCGTCAATAACGCTTATTCGGTTATCATGGTTGACATCTCCAAGCTTATATGCTTCTTTTGCTGTAACACACACAGTGAAATTCAATGTAATCAAAGCTGTTAAAATTACAAGTAAAATTTTTTTCATAGTATTCACCCTATTCCAATTCAGAAAAGTCAATTTCGGCTATCTATATCAATGTTACCGATTTTGTCTATCTTCTGATTATCACTTTTTTAGTTTCAGCCGATTGTACTTTCAGCCTTATTCTTATCAGCAACTGTTACTGCTTTTTCTTTGTTTTTGTGATTACAGCCACTAAAGACTGAAACCACAAAAACAATCGCAATTATCATTAATAATCATTTCATCATATCAACTATTCATCAACGCATTTGCTAAGTCAAAGCTGGAGCTACAACCGTGGTAAGTGTTTGTACCTGTATAATTATTATAGTGTGTTCGCAACAGACCATTGGCATCTGTATATCTTATATAGGCACGGGCAACAATCTCCTGTGAGTGTGCCTTAGCCAGTGCTTCACCCTCTAAATTTTTATATGTTACAACAGCTGTATAAAGTCGGTAGCTATTGCCATTAAAATGGTCTGGTACACCCGAGCATTTTATATTCTGAATATACTTATATTCAGCAGCTGTATTTTTGCCGTTTACATTTGTACCCTTGTAATTCAGCTGATAGCCCTGAGTATCACCTGCATAGGCTTGTGCTGTTGCTGTTTTAGCAAGTGCGTAGCCATATTCTGCACCACCTGCATTTTTTGTACTGAGTGCATTAATCTGTGCATAAACATCTTCACTTAGCACTGTTACAAATCTCAGACCTGTACCCTCGTTGCCATAATGCTGCTGATTATCCTTCTGAACATCTCTTATCTGAACGCCTAAAAGGTCATAGCCCATATACTTACCTGAATTATCATAAAGCTTTTTATCGCCCGATTCCTTTTCTACATCCTCTACCAGAATCCAGTGAGCATATACATCTGTTGGGCCAGTGTATATTTCATTCCAGTTTATAGGTCGTGAATCATCATCTTCATCCATATACCAGCCCTTGAATACATACTTATTGTGTGTTAAGTATTCAAACTCAGGTATATCATAGAAAGACTCCAATGAGCAATCGGTATTCAGATTGAAGTTATTCTCACCACTTACAGTTACATCATTTGTGTAGTAGTTTCTGAATACATCATAGTCGATATCCTCGTTATTCGCATGGAAGGTAACCTTATATGACCATCTGGCTGTAACCGTTACATCTTCATGTACTGAAGCATCAATTTCTGTAACAGGATTGCCATTCTTATCATACCAGCCAAGAAACTCACAGCCCTTACGGGTTGGTATGACATCTGAAATATCAGTAGTATAGCTCCATATGTGACCGGTGTGGTAAATTATTTTATCATCTGTTTCTTTAGCATAGCCATCCATACCAGAAACATAATCGTCTTCTGTTTCTGTAAAATTAATATCAAATATAACCTGATATGTTTTCGGGTGCAGCTCTACAGTAAGAAGCTGTGTCTGGTTAGGAGGTGTAAGACCTTCTATTGCACTATAACGGGCACTGCCATTGTAATACACATTGAATGGTGCTTCAGCTGAATTGTAGGCTGTTGTTTCGCCATTAATTGTGTAGTCATCTAAACGCACACCATAATCATAAAGAGTATGACCGTCAGGCATTGTACGCCATACACTGGAACACTTCTGTCCCTTTGCTGTTACAGAATCAATTACCACCTCATGGTCAGGGTTATTACCGTTATTTTCCATAGGCACTATAACAGGCCACCCCTGTGGGTTATCTCCACTTTTTAAATCATTGTAAAGCACTGAAACATCTGTGGTATCTGGACGATATCCGTCATTGATTCTTGTAGCATCTACAGCATAGTGTAAATCGAAGCTCAGACGCTTATATTCCATAAATGCATTTACAGCAGCAACAAGAGGCTCTGTCTCACCAAAGACTGCATTATAATATGCACCCTGGCTTTCATCAAAGTACCAGCCGTCATAATCCAGCATTGTGGCAAAATCTATACTGTAAGGCTCATTCTGATATTTAATGTTGTAGTTAGGATTCTGAATTAAAATTCTGTATTCAAAGCCCTCATCTGGTATAGCTGTAAAACAGTAATTACCTGTACCCATAGGCTTATCAACTTCCATCATTCCCTGGTCGTTGTAGGCTATATTGATTATTTGTGTCTGAATTGTTTCAGGATATCCGTTAGGCATGATTTTCTGAAGATAAACAGACACTGTATGTGTACGGGCAATGCTGTCGATTACACGCAACTCGGTTTTTTCATCATCAAGGTAATGATATCCTGCAACAGAAACAATACCCTGTATTGTAAGAGGCTCTTTCCACCTAGCTCTCAGCACAATATCACCTAAAAGCTCATCGCCACCTGATACAGTTTTATCTGTCATCACATCATCTTCAACAACATACCAGCCATCAAACACATAACCACCGGCTTTTGTTACTGTGTAATTACTTAAATCTGGCACAACAAGCTGTTTTTCAGTTACCTTATCATCAGTTACACCGTCAGCAAAGCTACCACCATCAGGTTGAAATGTAACATTATGAGTATTTACAGAGATAACAGCTTTAACATTGCCTGTCTGAGAATTCCCCTCGAAATACGCACCCTTTAAAGCTGTGTCAGGTGCTGGCTCTTTTCCGTCTGTTACTTCAATTTTTGCGTGGTAACGCTTATCAGCTGTGAAATATTCTGTATGCTTGACACTGACATCAGAATTCTCAACCTGAGTACCATCTTTAGCAGGAATAATATTTCCGTCTGGCAGCAGATAAGAAACAACCTCTATACGATAAAAATATTTTTCACCGTTAGTTGTCTGACACCATACCGGATAAGAGCCCTGACCTCTGCCGTTTTCATCAAGTGGCACTGTAACAAATGTCTCCTCGTGCTGTGTGATAGTAAACCAATCAGTTATTTCGTAATCATCAGACATACTGTCGTACCAGCAATTAACCTTTACATGAGCAGCTACAGGCAAAATTTCTGCCGGTAGCTTTTTTGCTTCCTCATCTAATTCAACACTGAATACAAAGTTGTTATTACTTGGTTTATGTCGCAGCTTTGCATCAATAATAACATTACCAGACTCATCACTGCCTGTGCTTACCTCATAAAGCTCATACTCTGTTTTAGCAATTTCCACAGTATAGACACTACTTTTAAGAACATTCTCTGCTACAGGAAGTATCGCCTTATACACTGTTTTATCGTCTTCGTAGGTTGCAGTATAACCATATTCAGTAAAAGCACTTTCACCATCCCACTCAATGCTTTTAGTAAGCATATCAGAATAGTTCACTGTACCTGATAATTTTGTCATCAGATCATAGCTGATGTTATGCATACCCTTGTCATTTTCAACCACACCACTGCCATCTGCTGTTGTATGGTCGATTGTTATGTTCACATACACATCAACACTCTCTTCCCATTGTGCTTCAAGAACATATGGTGTAGAAATATTTTTTGTAAGCTGGTCAGTACCCTTATATATATTGCCGTCCGTATCTTTCCAGCCTGTAAAAACATAGCCTTCTTTTTCTGGTACTTCAGCCCACACATTTACAGCTGAATCAGAAAGATAATACTCCTTATTAAGCTCCTGCTCACCGTCTTTATAAGTAACTGAATTATAGAAAATATATCTTGTACAGTCAGCATGATTCATAACTAAAAGCTGGTCATCAATCATCGTTGAGTTATCTGCCGAATAGTAAAGATTATATGAACCTGTATCAAGAGTACTTGTATATGTACCAACAGTACCTTCTTTTTTCTTAAGCTCTATAAACTCTGCTCCATCTACGCTTTTAGCATAAACCGTAGCATAAGGTGAAACATCCTCAAGATTTATTTTTGTTCCTGTTGCAGTATTTGTTGAAGAATTATATGTACCATCAAGATACACTTCAACAACTGCATTATAAACGGGCTTTGTTGTATCCTTGACATAAGCATAGGTATAGCGAGTGTTATTTTCCTCGTCTTTATACTCTGCTCTTACCTCTACCATATACTCTGTATTAGGATTCAATCCATCAAACAGAATGGTGCCATCCACCTGCCTTATTCCCTCTCTACCATCTATAAAGTAACGACAACGGTCATCAAGACCACTGACAAGAGTAAGTGAATGTGCAGTTGTAGATGTTGTTGGTTTTTTGAAAACATATACAGTTGTGGTAGCAGTACCAGATGAGTTTGAATGGAATTTGCAGGAGGTTTTTCTTACCGAAAGCTGTACTCTTGCATCACCATCTGAATCAGTGCTGGTACCTGCCTTTACGCCAGTAATATAATAATCTCCACTTTTTGTCAGCTTAATATTATTACCACCACTGACAACTCTGCCAGATGTAACACTGCTTGCAGTACATGTAATATGAACAATCGCAGATTCACCAAGCAGGTCCTTTACATTTCGTGTATCCCCCTCAAACAAACCGATAGTAACATTATCAAGCTCTTTCTGAATACTGTGGTCAACAATACCATTATAATAATATTTACGGTCTACTTTAGTAACCTCACCAGTATGAGAATCAGTTGCTATAATATTGCCTTCAGGATCATATACTGTTACCTTGATAGTACCATTAAAAGCCACTTCGTCAGATATAGAAGAACTTGCACCAGAATAATTAGAGCCATAAATTGCAGCCCAGCAATAACCCTTACCACTATAGCTGTCTTTATAAGAACGACCAGCCATATTATTACTAGCAGGAACCTGGTCATTGTAAATCTCAACCTCATTATCCGTGCCATCGATGTGATACATATTATGTGAGTTATACACATACAAATAAGTGCCAAGGGTGCTCTCCCATTTGTAAGTAAGCTCACGAACATTACCGTCATACCCCGTTACTCTGGCTTCCAGAAGCTCAGATGAACGCAAGTCCTCCTGTGCTCCACGCACAAAGCTTACAATCTCAACCGTAGGCGTAGCTAAAGGTATCGTTGTTGCTGTAACTGTATCATCTGCGTCAACTGTAAATCCAACACAGGATATAGAACACAGTATACATAACACAAGCAGCAAACTTAATAGCTTTTTCATTTTCTTTTTAACCATATTAACCTCCATCATTTTTTGATATTTTAACAATAAGTCGACACCTATCATTTCTATTATACCATATTTACCCAACAATAAAATAGCTTTGTACTAAAAAATTCCTCTTTATATATAAAAAGAGCCGATTTTATATTTCTATAAAATCGGCTCTGTGATTTTTTATCTGCTTTTCTGGTAAAAAACAACCCTGTATTTCACTTTACACTAATGCTTACATACTCAGCTTACACTTGCTGATCCAATCTGTAAATCTTTTAACCAAACCCATATCCTCATCCAACATACAATCCTCATACACATATTCTGCATCAAATGCTTTAGTTTGAATATCATAAGTCAGCATAAGCTCGTGAGGACATCTCTGATTATATGTAGCACAAACTTCAATTATATTTTCGATATCGTCTATACCACAGCCAAAAAACTCATCGATTTGTTCATCAGTGAAGAGTTCATTTACTCTATAAATTCTTCCGTCCTTCGCAAAAAATGCATTATATAAATCCTGAACATC
>JAXJDU010000302.1:0-2492 GCA_036301785.1 Acutalibacteraceae bacterium
GTATCAACAGACTTTGATACATCAGACAGACTATACTTTGAGCCACTTACTCCAGAGGATGTAATGGGCATTATCAATACAGAGAAGCCTTATGGCGTAGTTGTTGCATTTGGTGGACAAACAGCTATCAAGCTTACAAAGTTCCTAAGCGACAACGGTGTAAACATTCTTGGTACATCAGCTGACAGCATTGACATGGCTGAGGACAGAGAGCGTTTTGACGAGCTTCTTGAAAAGCACAACATCAAGCGTCCTCGTGGCTTTACTGTTATGACAACAGAGGAAGCTCTGAAGGTTGCCTCAAATGTAGGCTATCCTGTACTGATGCGTCCATCTTATGTACTTGGTGGACAGAACATGATTATTGCTTACAACGAGGATGATATCGTTGAGTATATGGCAATCATTCTTTCTCAGAATATCGAAAATCCAATTCTTATAGATAAATACCTGATGGGTACAGAAATCGAGGTTGACGCAATCTGCGACGGCGAGAGTATTCTTATCCCTGGTATTATGCAGCACATCGAGCGTGCTGGTGTACACTCTGGTGACTCAATCGCAGTTTACCCAGCGTGGAAGCTAAGCGACGAAATGACACAGACAATCATCAAAAGCTCAGAGGATTTGGCTGTGTCACTGAATACAAAGGGTCTTGTAAATATTCAGTATCTGATTTATGATGAGGACCTTTATGTAATTGAGGTTAACCCTCGTTCTTCAAGAACAATTCCTTACATCAGTAAGGTAACAGGTGTACCAATGGTAGACCTTGCTACAAGAGCAATGCTTGGCGAAAAGCTGGCAGACATGGGCTATGGCACTGGTCTTTACAAGAAATCACCTTATACAGCTGTTAAGGTACCTGTATTCTCATTCGAGAAGCTTATCAATGTTGATAACCACCTTGGTCCAGAAATGAAGTCAACAGGTGAGGTACTTGGTATTGCAGGTACACTTGAAGAGGCTCTTTATAAGGGTCTTGTAGCAGCAGGCTATAAGATGAAGAAGTCAGGTGGCGTTCTTATTACAGTAAGAAACAGCGATAAGGGCGAAATCGGCGATGTTGCCAAGAAGTTTGCTACACTTGGCTTTGAGATATACGCAACTGCTGGTACAGCAAAAATACTTGAGGCTTACGGTATTGACGCTAAGGCAGTTAAGAAGATTCACGAGTCAAGCGAAGAAAACACAATCAAGCTTATCGAAAGTGGTAAGATTAACTATGTTATCTCTACATCTTCAAAGGGCAGAATCCCAACAAGAGATAGCGTTAAGATAAGAAGAAAGACAGTTGAAAGAAATATCCCTTGCTTAACATCAATTGATACAGCAAATGCTTTGGTTGAGTGCCTGATGAGCAGATACTCACAGTACAACACAGAGCTTGTTGACATCAACAACATGAGAGGCGAAAAGATAGAGTACAGCTTCACAAAGATGCACGGCTGTGGCAGTGACTACATCTGCTTCAATGCGTTTAACCAGAATATCCACAACCCAGAGGGTCTTAGCATAAGACTATGCGACAGA
Source organism: Acutalibacteraceae bacterium (assembly GCA_036301785.1). Classification (GTDB taxonomy): domain Bacteria; phylum Bacillota; class Clostridia; order Oscillospirales; family Acutalibacteraceae; genus CAG-964. The sequence continues at coordinate 1,534 of JAXJDU010000302.1, forward strand.
TACACAGGTATCGGTGGTAACGGTGTAATTCTTGTTTGCCCATCTGATGTAGCAGACGCAAAAATGCGTATGTTCAATCTTGACGGTTCAGAGGGTAAAATGTGTGGTAACGGTATCAGATGTGTAGGTAAGTTCCTGTATGATAATAACCTTGTTGACCAGAATAAGGAAACTATTACTGTTGAAACACTAAGTGGTATTAAAACTATGAAGGCTTACAAGCAGGACGGTATAGTTACAAAGCTAAGAGTTGATATGTCTAAGGCTGACCTTAGCCCAAAGAGTATTCCTGTTTCAATCAACAGCGATAAGGTTGTAAATCAGCCTGTTGCAATAGACGGTGAAGAGTACAACATCACCTGCGTTTCAATGGGTAACCCACATTGCGTAGTATTCGTTAAGGATATTGAGCGTCTTGACATTGAAAAGATAGGACCAAAGTTCGAGAATAACGAGCTGTTCCCAGAAAGAGTAAATGTTGAGTTTGCAAGAGTTATCAACGACCGTACAATTAAAATGCGTGTATGGGAGCGTGGCACAGGCGAAACATGGTCTTGTGGTACAGGTGCTTGTGCAGTAGCTGTAGCAGCAGTTGAAAACGGCTTCTGCAAAAAGGGTGAGGATATCACTGTACAGCTAACTGGTGGCGAGCTTGTTGTAAACTATACTGATGATACAGTATATATGACAGGTGAGGCAGAAAAGATATTCAACGGTACAGTTGTACTATAATAAATAAGCATAAAAAGGAATCGGGGCAGCTTGCCCCGATTTTTTTATGTAATAATATTGTGTAAATTGTAGTTTATCGGTCAGAGGTAAGCGTCAATTCAAGCACGCATAAAAGCCTCAGCACATTACTTCTGCTGAGGCTTTTTCGACTTGCAATATTCAGGTATCTGCTCTGACCAAGGAAGATAAGTGTCTACACCCTTACCATACTGGATTTGTGTGAATAC
>JAXJDU010000303.1:0-2006 GCA_036301785.1 Acutalibacteraceae bacterium
AGAAAGAAGAAGAACCGTTCAGATAAGCTTATTGTAAAGCGTAGAAACGGTAAGTAATAGGCATACAGAAAGGAGCTTTACAAATGGGAAGAAGCATTAAAAAGGGACCTTATGTACAGCCTGTACTATACAAGAGGGTTCTAGAAATGAATGAAGCCGGTGAAAAGAAGATCCTAAAGACTTGGAGCAGATCTTCAACAATTTTCCCAGCATTCGTAGGTCACACATTTGCAGTTCACGATGGACGCAAGCACGTACCGGTTTATGTAACTGAAGATATGGTTGGTCACAAGCTAGGCGAGTTCGCACCAACAAGAACATACAGAGGTCACGCCGGTTCTAAGACATCTAAGAAATAAGGCGGAAGGAGATAATTAAAATGGCAGAATCAAGGGCTTATTTAAAGTATGTCCGTATTTCACCAAGAAAGGTTAAGATCGTACTTGATCTAATCAGAAACAAGCCAGCTGATCTAGCTATGGCTATTCTAAAGCACACTCCTAAGGCCGCTTGCGAGCCACTGGAAAAGCTGCTTAAGTCAGCTATGGCAAACGCTGAAACAAACCACAATATGGACGTATCAAAACTATATATAGCAGAATGCTCAGTAAGTCAGGGTCCTACCCTAAAGAGAATTCGTCCAAGAGCACAGGGTCGTGCATTTAGAATTGACAAGAAGACTTCTCACATCACATTAGTGCTAAAAGAAGCTGAATAATCTAAGGAGGAATTGCAATGGGCCAGAAAGTAAATCCACACGGTATGCGTGTTGGCGTTATTAAAGATTGGGACTCACGCTGGTTTGCAGGCAAGAGCAACTTTGGTGATCAGCTAGTAGAAGATTATAATCTTCGTAAAACACTAAAGAAGCAGCTATATGCAGCAGGTGTTCCTAAGATTGAAATTGAGCGTGACGCTTCAAAAGTAAGAGTTCACATCCACTGTGCTAAGCCAGGTCTTGTAATTGGTAAGCAGGGTAGTGAAATTGAAAAGCTTCGCAAGCAGTGTGAGGCTATGCTGGGTAAACCAGTTAATATAAATGTTGTAGAGGTTAAGTCACCTGATCTTAACGCTCAGCTAGTTGCTGAAAACATCGCAGCTCAGCTAGAGAACAGAATTTCATTCCGTCGTGCTATGAAGCAGTCAATCGGCAGAGCAATGAAGTTCGGTGCTAAGGGTATCAAGATCATGTGTTCAGGTCGTCTAGGCGGTGCAGAAATTGCTCGTTCAGAGACATACCATGAGGGTACAATTCCACTACAGACACTAAGAGCAGACATCGACTACGGTTTTGCAGAGGCTGCAACAACATATGGTCGTATCGGCGTTAAAGTATGGCTATACAGAGGCGAGGTTCTAAACGTTAACACTAACGACAACAACCGTCGCAGCAGAAAGCCACGCAAGGAAGGAGGCAATAAATAATGCTGTTACCAAAGCGTGTTAAATACAGAAGAGTACACAGAGGTCGTATGACAGGTAAGGCTTACCGTGGCAACAAGCTTTCTTACGGTGAGTTTGGTCTACAGGCATTAGAGCCTTCTTGGATCACATCAAACCAGATCGAGGCAGCCCGTATCGCTATGACAAGATACTGCAAGAGATTTGGTAAGGTTTGGATTAAAATATTCCCAGATAAGCCAGTTACAGCAAAGCCTGCTGAAACTCGAATGGGTTCAGGTAAAGGTTCACCAGAGTATTGGGTAGCTGTTGTTAAGCCAGGCAGAATTATGTTCGAGCTTGGTGGCGTATCAGAGGAGACTGCAAGAGAGGCTATGAGACTTGCAGCTAATAAACTACCTGTAAAATGTAAATTTATAAAGAAAGAAACGGAGGGTGAGCAGTAATGAAGGCTTCAGAGCTAAGAAATTTAAGTGTAGAAGAGCTTCAGGAGAAGCTCAAGAGCCTTAAAGAGGAACTATTTAACCTTCGCGTCCAATTGGCTATAAATCAGCTAGAGAACCCAATGCGTATCAGTGCTGTTAAAAAGGACATCGCAAGAGTAC
>JAXJDU010000304.1:0-2184 GCA_036301785.1 Acutalibacteraceae bacterium
CCAGACAACACCAGGTAAGGTTGCTACAGGTGAAGCTTCATCTGTTACAATGCTACTAGGTGTACTGATGCTTGCAGCAGGCGTAGTTGTAACATCAAGAAAAAAGATTTCTTCTAAATAATTATTTACACATAGTATCAATTGCTATAGGTATTAATTTTAGATAATATTCTTTGGGTCAGCCACTCGAAAGAGTGGCTGATTTTTTTTTATTTTTTATAATGAAAACAAATTGGAATTTTTCGGTTAGTTACGCACAAACAAAAACTTAAAGTTTAGGTAAAGGCTTTTGGGTCATGCAGCCAATTTGCGAAGTAGATTGATTGTGTAAACAAGCACTGTGTGATTCTTTACATAAAATAAAGTTTTAAGGACGGAGTCCTTAACGCCTAAAAAATATTAAAAAATGCCATTTTCAATGGTGTTTTTAGAAAAAACTATGAATTAAAGGGTTTCAACCTTTAAAATCCCACGAGCAGCTGTCTTACTAACGAAATGGAGTGCCATCTGTTAAGTAAACAGTCTCTTTTTGTGTTTATATCTTTCTGCCATACTGTGTATGTTAAAGCAAAGCTTATTCAAAAATTGTCAATGTTGTATGTAAGGCACGCCCACAGATATGCAGAGTGCGTATTATTTTCTTTGGTATTACAATTCTGGCAAGGTTATCAATTCTTCGTGCAATTTCTGTTGCTTTCATGTATAAATATCTTTGTTTTAGAAATTTGTAAATGCAACATATTTATACAGTCAAAATGAACATTTAAAGTAGTATGAATGGTGAAGAATATCATATGTGTTTTAACTTGAGCTGATAGATATAAAAATAAAATCAAGTTTTAAATTTTTATATTGCTTTTTGAGAAAGATAGGTTATAATAAAAGCATAAAATTTATTGTGGGAGGAATATGGATGTATTTCAAAGATTTGCTTCGCTATCGAAATGCCTGGCTTGGGTGTGCTATGATATGGATTTTTTTGTTTCATGCCGAGGTCAATTTTGGGGTAGCAGTATTAAACAAAATTAAGGATATAGGATATGGTGGCGTTGATATATGCCTGTTTGCGTCGGGTATAGGCTGTTACTACTCGTTAACATCTGATTCTGATGCTGTTAACTTTTTAAAACGCCGATTAAAAAGAATAATGCCAACCTATTTTATATTTATAGTGGCGTGGTTGGCGTATATGTTTTTGTGTAATGATTTCGGCTGGCGAATGGCAATAGGTAATTTATTTGCAGTTCAACATCTTACTGGTCTTGAGCAGAGCTTTAACTGGTATATAAGTGCAATTCTGATTTTTTACATAGTGGCTCCGTATTTCAAAAGGTTAGTAGACAAAGCATCGTTTGGTGTTAATCTTCTGGTTATAGCGTTTCTGATAATTCTCTCAATTCCTTTCTGGAGGTCGTTTACATATATCGTTATAGCTACAAGAGTACCAATATTTTATATCGGTATGCTGTTTGGTAAGCTTTGCAAGCAGGATAAAAAGATGAATGTCGCTTCTGCTGTAACATTAACTGTAATGCTTATAGCTGGTGTTGCAATGTGGTTTGCGTTTTTATATCTTCTTAATGCAGACCTTTGGGCTTATGGTTTGTATTGGTATCCGTTTATACTTATTGCTCCACCACTATGTATTCTTGTTTCTTATGTTGCTCGTATTTTAGAAAAAAATCGTGTGTCAAAAAAGCTTTTAGAGGCTGTTTCTTTAATCGGCAACTATTCATTCGAGGTTTATCTTTTACATCTGCCTTTAGTTGCAGTTGTTTCTATGCTTATAAACAGATATGAACTGCAGAATATCAGTGTAATAGTATGGATTGCAAGTCTGGTGTGCCTGGCAATAGGCTGCTTTGTTTTAAGAAAGCTGACTAACCTGGTTGTTGCGTTTCTTTTTAAGAAAAAACACGCCTGATTTTATTTATCTGTAATCAGATACTGATAATTTGTGTCTGGAGTAAACTTAAAATATTTTCTGCTTAATTTCCCTCTTATATAGTAGCTTTATTGTTGCTGTATAAGGGGGTTTTTATATGTACAGCTATGAACAAGTCTATAATACTAATACCTAATTAAACACTAGACAACTTGTCGGCATAATTTACTCAGCACTTCGTCCTTCTCCTTGACAAGCGACAGCTTGCCTGCGTCGTCGTCCTCGTTCTGAGCAAATTC
>JAXJDU010000305.1:0-4011 GCA_036301785.1 Acutalibacteraceae bacterium
AAGCTAAGGTAAGCGACTTTAAGGAGCTTAAAGCAAGTGCTCTGGGTGACTATGTACCAGCAAAGCTTGGCATGGCAGAGGACGAAAAGGCTGTGTTTATGGTGCTTACAAAGGATTATTCAGGCACTATGATATTCGCCTTTGAAAATGGTAAAATCGCAAAGGTGCCACTATCTGCCTACGAAACAAAAACAAACCGTAAAAAGCTTACTGGTGCATACAGTGACAAAGCTCCTCTTGCCGAGATTCTGTATCTGCAAAACGACTGCGAGCTTGTGCTTACATCAAGTCAGGGCAGAGTGCTGTTGTTCCATACTGGTGCAATTTCAGAGAAAAGCTCCCGTGCTACAATCGGCGTAAATGTGCTTACAGTTAAAAAGGGTCACAGACTTATTTCTGCTGTAATATACGAGGAAGGCTCACTGGCAAAGCCAAACAGATATCGTACAAAAACATTGCCAGCAGCAGGCTCTACACTGTCAGTAGAGGACAAAGCCGAGCAGCTAAGCTTGCTGTAAATCCCATTTATAAAGCAATTTAAAATACAATGAATCAGGGCTTGTCTGAAAACAGAAAAAGTGCTGTATTTTCTTCAAAAGTGAGTGATTTAAACGCAGAAAACACCGGTTTTTGGAGCAAATCAAACAGTGCTTTTGATTTTCAAACAGCCCTGATTTTAACTATGAAAAACAATTTTTTATACACTGTATAGTGAAAAATGAGGTTAATTATGTTTAAGGAAAAGATATTTAAATTTTTAAAAAAGCTGGTAATGATAACGCAGAAAAAATAGATACCAGTTATACTACTGACACTGTTGATGTCAAAGATAATATAGCTTACAATAGCAGATTTGATACACCTGTAACTAGTGTATTAAAGAAAGCTGGTTGGTATGAGGGCAGAAAAATAGATATGTCAGAACACTTAAAAATATTTGAAAGCCTGGGTATAGATGTATTTGATAAAGCAAAAGAATTTATTCAGGAATTTGACGGATTAAAAATCCCTGCTACAGATTTCAGGTTTGATGAAAATAATAAAAATCATTTTCATTACTTTGATGTTATGCATGATATTAAAGGAATGTATGATATTCTGATTGAGAAAAAAGAGGATTGTGAAAAAATTCTGATGAATCGCAATTTCTGTAACGAAAGAGTTTTTCCTGTTGGTGGTTTACATGGTTGGGATTTAGGATTGTACATAACAGAAAGTGGAAAGCTTATTAATGATGTCAGGGTTTATAGCAACACCATAGAAGAAGGCGTTAAAAATCTGGTTTTACATAAATCGGTCGGAAGCATTGCAGATTTACTTCCAATCACACCTGTAAAATCAACAGTACAAAACGAAAAAAACTGATGAAAAGGTAGTTTATCTATTAAAAAAATCAGGCTGGTATGAGGGCAGAAAGCTGGACATTACAGAAAAGGTAAAAAGGCTGGAGGCACTGGGCTATGAAGTGTTTGAGCAGGCTAAGCTTTTTTAGAGGAGTTTGACGATTTAAAAATGCTTCAAGAGGCTCCTTATTACGATAACGACAAAGAATACCCACGATATAACAGCTTTAATGTAAGCTGGTTTATTAAAGCTTTAGAAAATATGCCACAAGAACGCAGACAACGGACAATGGAAAGACGCTTTTCAGCTCCAAGAGCTGATGAAAAAACTATCCCTATAGGTGAGCTACATGACGGTTATATGTATCTTTTTATAACTGAATCAGGCAGAATAATCACAGATATTACAATAGAAGGAAACTCTATAGAAGAGGGAATTACCAACCTTGTTAAAAATAAGTGTGTAGGAACTTTTTTATCAAATAAATCATAAAGCTGTTGTATAGCTTGAATTTTGTTCGGTACAAACCAAATATTATAAAAATAAAAACTGCAACCAAGCCGTAAATGCTTAGTTGCAGTTTTTTGTTATCTTTTTGTTATCTTATTAAATTTAAGCCTTTGCTGTTTCCATAAGCTTTACAAAGGCAAGGTCGGCACTTATGTAGTAGTTATCCTCACCAACAAGCTCTGTTACGCCTGCTCTGTCAAGAGTTTGCTTTGCACGCTTGCATAAACCACAGAACATAACCTTACAGCCCTTGCTTTGTAGCTGTTCAACAGTTTCCAGTATAACTCTTGCACCAGAAACATCTATGTTTGGAACACCACGCATTGACATTAACAGTGTGTGGCTTTCGCTGTTAAGGCTTTCAAGCTTTTCTTCAAACTCGCTAGCAGATGCAAAGTATAGTGGGCCAGTTACATATGCAACCTGCACACCAGCAAAATCCTCTTTGCTGCACTCAAGCTTGCCCTTAAGCTTTTCAGGGTCAACATCAGAAAAATGTACAGATACATGTGCTGAAGCAGACATATACATAATTGCAGAGTAAAGAATACCCAGCACGATTGAAACAGTTAAATCAAACACAACAGTACAAACCATTGTAAGCATAAACTGGCTTATTGAGGTTTTGAACTTGTGGCTGAAAATGAATTTGATATCGCTCCACTCGTTCATTTTAAAGGCTGTTACCATAAGCACAGCAGCAAGTGCTGACAGTGGAATTTTTGCCATGATTCCACCAAGTAAAAACATTGAGAGCAACAGGAATACAGAGTGGAAAACGCTTGTCAGTCTTGTTTGCTCACCTGACTTGATAGCAACGCTTGTTCTTGCTATAGCAGCTGTTGCAGGTACACCACCAAGCAAAGGTAAAACCATATTACCAACGCCCTGTGCAACAAGCTCTCTGTCTGCGTCGAATGGTTCTTTTTTCATTCTTGAAGCACTGGCACCACATAGTAGGCTTTCTATAATAGCAAGTGCTGCAATGGTGAATACAGGGGACATAAGATTTTTAACCATTGCAAGGTCTACACCATCAAGAGATAGTCTGTCCTCTAAAAACAATGTGCGAGGAATCTCACCAACAACAGCAACGCTTTCAAAGTTGAAAATAAGCTGTATTGCAGTTGCAAAAATTATACCTACAAGCGATGCAGGTACCTTGGCACCCCATTTTTTAGGCCATATAATCATAATAACAAGTACAGCCACAGCTATAAGTGTAGTTGTTAAATCTGGTGCAAAGCCTAGCTTTGTGTAAGAAACAAGCTTATCTATAATGCTTGTACCCTCACTTGTAGTACCAAAAAAGTTGTCGATTTGTCCCATGGCGATGGTTATTGCAATACCCGATGTAAAGCCCATTATTACCGATGACGGAATAAAGCTGATTAATCTGCCCAGCTTGAATACACCACATAAAAGCATAATAACGCCTGCTAAAAAGCACGCTATAAATACGCCTTTAAGCTGGTATGTCATAACAATCGAGATAAGCACAGCACTCATTGCACCGGTAGGACCAGAAATCTGGTATGAAGCACCCGACAGCAAACCAATAACAATACCTGCAACAATAGCTGTTACCATACCGGCAGCAGCTGTTGCACCACCACTTACACCAAAGGCTAATGCCAATGGCAACGCTACAGCACAAACGGTTAAGCCGGCTGTAAGGTCTTTGCCAAGCTTTTGAGCATTATAACCCTTAAACTCGGTTTTTAAGTCTTTTACAAATTTACTTACCATACTCATAAACTTCTTTCTATTAAATTTTAATAAATTATGAACAGTACAAGTATACCAAATATTTCTGCAAATTTCAGCACTTTTCAACAAATTAATATCTAAAACATTTGCTTGTTGAAAGCTGATATTTTATAAAATTTTTACAAATTTAAGTTTATCGAGGACTTAAAAATTCGCACAAATCAAAACTTAAAAGTTTTGATTAAACTTTTTCAAAAGTTTATGGGTCGAGGGCAAAGCCCTCGTGGGATTTTAAAGGGCAAAGCTCTTTAATTTATAGTTTTTTCCGAAAATGCCATTGAAAATGGCATTTTCAAATATTTTTTAGGCTGATTTCTTTAAAGAGTAAACTTATTATAGTAATATCTGGCTCCAGCCATAGCCTTTACTCTGTACATAGCTGTAAGC
>JAXJDU010000306.1:0-6921 GCA_036301785.1 Acutalibacteraceae bacterium
CGTTGCCCTTAAAACCCATAAGGGGTTTCACCCCTTAACCCCACCACCCTTTAAAAAGGGTGGACCTAAACTTTACGCTTTGCTCTATCAAAGTTTGTTGTTAGCCCGACAAACTACAATTTGTCTTAAAAACAGATTTAAAAAGTAAACGAAAGAGGTAAGCTATGGCTGTATTAAGTGTACGAGATTTAGAGATGACCTTTGTAGAGCGAACATTGTTCAGAAATGTTTCGTTTGAGGTTGAGCAAAGGGATAAGGTAGGTTTTATTGGTGCAAATGGTGTTGGTAAAACAACTATTTTTAAAATATTAAGTGGACAGCTTGAGCCAACAGCTGGTGGTGTGGTAATTTCTAAGGACGCAGTTGTCGGCTATTTAGAACAGCATTCCTGCAGTGTTGCAGGCAGAAGTATATACAACGAGCTTTTATCGGTGTTTGACAGATTAATAAAGCTTGAAAGAGAGCTGGAGGAGCTGCCAGTTTTAATCGACCTTGAAGAGGACGAGTCAGAGCGTGACAGACTTATAGAAAAGCATTTGCAAATGCATGACGAATTTGAACGAGATGGTGGCTTAACCTATAAAAGCCGTACACGCTCAGCACTGCTTGGACTTGGCTTTACCGAAGAGGAGTTCGAAATGGAAACCGACAAGCTAAGTGGTGGCCAGCGTTCAAAGCTTTGCCTTGCCAAGCTGTTGCTGTGTGGTGCAAATGTTCTGTTACTTGACGAGCCTACAAACCACCTTGATATACAATCTGTTGAATGGCTCGAGGGCTTTATAAAGGATTTTAACGGTGCTGTAATTATAATATCTCATGACAGATATTTCTTAGACGCTGTTACAAATAAAACAGTAGAGCTTGAGCATAACAAAACTACAACCTACAAGGGTGCATATACAGAATTTATTGCTAAAAAAGAAAAAATCCTTGAGGATATGCGTAAAAGATACGAAAACGACCTTAAAGAAATCAAGCGTATAGAGGGAATAGTAGAACAGCAAAGACGCTGGGGACAGGCACATAACTTTATAACAGCAGAAAGCAAGCAGAAGCAAGCCGACAGATTAAGAGAACAGCTTGTAGAGCCAGACGACAAGGAGCTTGAGAATATCCGTTTTCGCTTTGAGCCTAAACGCACAAGTGGTAACGATGTACTTAAAACAGAAAATCTTTCAAAGGCATTCGGTGCTAAAAAGCTCTTCAGCAATGTTAACCTTGATATAAAACGCAAAGAGAGAGTTTTCATACTTGGTGCAAACGGCTGTGGAAAAACAACCCTGTTTAAAATTCTTATGAATAAGCTAAGTGCAGACACAGGCAGAATCGAGCTTGGTGTAAATGTTGATGTAGGCTATTTTGACCAGGTGCAGGAAAACCTCGATTTGTCAAAAACAGCACTCGACGAAATATGGGATATGTTCCCGTTTATGACTCATACAGAGGTGCGTACAGCCTTAGGCTCATTCCTGTTTAAGGGTGATGATGTATTCAAGGAGCTTTCTACCTTCAGTGGTGGAGAAAGAGCCAGAGTTGCTCTTTTAAAGCTTATGCTTGCAGGTGGCAACTTCCTGTTGCTTGACGAGCCTACAAACCACCTTGATACAGGCTCAAGAGAAGCACTCGAAAATACTTTAAGCGAGTACGAGGGTACTCTGCTTATAATTTCTCATGACCGATATTTCATCAACAAGCTTGCAGACAGGGTTTTATATCTGTCAGAAAATGGCGTAACTGAATATTTAGGTAATTATGATTACTATGTTGAAAAGTCTAAGGACCTAGCAAGCAATGTAGCCACAGTCACAGCAAAGACAGAGGAAAAGCCAAAGGTTAACGAGTATAAGCAACGCAAGGAGCAACAGTCTAACCTGAGAAAGCTTAAAACCAGAATCAAAAAATGCGAGGAAGAAATGGCAGAGCTTGACGAGCTTGAAGAAAGCCTGCAAGAAGAGCTGTCAGGCGAAAGCGTGGCAAATGACTTTGAAGAGCTTGTACAGCTTACAACTGCACTTGAGCAATGCCAGTGCAAGAAAAACGAGGTTTACGAGCAATGGGAAGAGCTACAGCTGGAGCTTGAGGAAATGGAGAGTAGCATGTAAATGATGAGAATTTGAATTAATTAATAAAAATTATTTGCAGAAAATTCTTTATGCAAGGCTCTTTTGAGTGTTTTTATTTCAATAATGGTATTGCTATCGTTCGAGCTTTAGAATATAATGTTATATATTCTGAAATTCAATGTGTTTAGGAGGCTGTTATGAAATTTATGTCTGCAAGAGAAGCCGCTAGTAAGTGGGGTATTTCCCAAAGAAGAGTGGCTGTTCTTTGCTCAGAGAAAAGAATTACTGGTGCAACTATGGTTGGGAACATGTGGCTTATACCTACGACAGCTGAAAAGCCAATAGATGCAAGAAGCACAAGATACAATAAAGCTGAAGAAAAAACAGTTAAGCCTTTCTTGAAGTGGGCAGGTGGTAAGGGTCAGTTGATTAGAGAAATTGAACACTATTACCCTTTTGCCTATGGTCGTATAACAAAATATGCTGAACCGTTTGTTGGTGGTGGTGCTGTTTTGTTTGATATACTTAACAAATACGATTTAGAAGAAATTTACATCAGTGACATTAACGCTGAACTCATCAATACTTATCGTGTTATCAGGGATAATATTGATACTTTGATTGAAATGCTTTACGCTATCCAAAATGATTTTATCCCGATGGATACAGATAATCGTAAAAAATATTATATAGAAAAGCGTATGCGTTTTAATGATTTGAAAATAAACGGGAACAAGAATAACAATATTGAACAAGCTGCATTGATGATATTCTTAAATAAAACTTGTTTTAATGGTCTGTTCAGAGTAAATAAAAAAGGTTTGTTTAATGTTCCTATAGGTGCATATAAAAATCCGATAATTTGTGACGAAAACAATTTAAGAGAGGTATCAAAAAAGTTGCAAGGGGTTGTTATTGTATGCGAAGATTACAAAAAGTCATCTGATTTTATCGATGAAAATACATTTGTTTATTTTGATCCACCATACAGACCTATTACCGATACAGCTAGTTTTACTGCATATACTGAGAATTTATTTAGCGATAAAGAACAGATCGAACTGGCACGATTTGTTGATGATATGCATAGAAAAGGTGCTAAGATTTTAGTTAGTAATTCCGATCCGAGAAACTCGAATAAAGAAGATGACTTTTTTGATAATATCTATTCTGCTTATAAAATCAGCCGAGTTGAAGCAACACGAATGATTAACTGCAATAGCGAAGCAAGAGGAAAAATAAAAGAATTACTTATTAGCAATTTTTAAGGGAGATATGTATGAAAAGAGATTTTAACAGTTGGTTATCAGGGTTTCGTAATAGTATCGCAGACTATGGATATTATATAGATTTTAATAAGGTTCATAGAAATGTAGAAAACATAAAGATCGAACTTAATATTTTAAATTCGCTTATTGGATCTAAAAACATTGAATATGATTTTGAAAATTTGATAAGAAAATATCCCGAGGTCTTAAAATGTATCCCTCTACTTTTAGCAGTTAGAGCAAATGAGATATATTGTCAGGACAAAAATGGTGGTTATTTATTTCAGTTTGATTTCGGAAAATACCCTCCAAACAGCCACGCTCATTACGAGAAATACAAATATTTTATGAGAGAAACCGGATTGTTTGATTTATTAGAAAATCATATAGTGAACAATTTAGTAGATTATGCAACAGGTGTTGAAACTGGTCTTGATTCAAATGGTCGTAAAAATCGTGGTGGACATCTAATGGAGGATTTAGTTGAGAGTTTCATTCAAAAAGCAGGTTTTGTTAAAGATGTTAACTACTTTAAAGAAATGTATATTCACCAAATTACAGATAATTGGAATATAGATTTATCTGGTATTTCGAATCAAGGCAAAATGGAAAAGCGTTTTGACTTTGTGATTAAAACTTCTGATATGATTTATGGTATTGAAACAAATTTCTATCAGGGTGGAGGCAGTAAGCTAAACGAAACAGCACGCAGCTATAAAACTCTTGCAATGGAGAGCGAAAAAATAGATGGTTTTACATTCGTTTGGTTTACAGATGGAAAAGGTTGGGCAAGTGCCAAAAACAATCTTGAAGAAACATTTGATGTTATGCAACATATTTACAACATCAAGGATTTAGAAGATGGTGTAATCAGCGAGGTTTTTAGGTAATGGCTAAGAAAATAACAAAATGGGAACCAGAAGATTTCGAATTGGAAATGACTACCCACTGGTCTTTTCCGAATCGTGGTAATTGGGCAACCCATGATTCAAAATGGCGTGGAAACTGGTCGCCGTATATACCTCGAAACATTATGCTTCGATATTCAAAAGAGAGTGATTTAGTTCTCGATCAGTTTGCAGGTGGTGGCACTACCCTTGTAGAAGCAAAGCTACTTAATCGCAATATAATTGGCGTAGACATAAATGATGTGGCACTTGCTCGCTGTAAGGAGAAAACTGCATTTGAACACGAGGGTGCAAACGGAAAAGTGTACCTTCATAAGGGTGATGCAAGAAATCTGGACTTTGTGCCAGATGATAGTATTGATTTGATATGTACTCATCCACCATATGCAAATATAATTAAATATAGCGAGGATATTCCCGAAGACTTATCTTTGTTGAAGGTCAATGATTTTCTTGAAGAGATGAAAAAGGTTGCCTCAGAGAGCTATCGTGTTCTGAAAAATGACAAATTCTGTGCCATTCTTATGGGTGATACCCGCCAAAAAGGGCATATGATACCAATGTCCTTTGATGTTATGCGTATCTTTGAAGATGCTGGATTCAAGCTGAAAGAATTGATTATCAAAGAGCAACACAACTGCAAAGCAACAGGATATTGGAAAACAAATAGCGTTAAGTATAACTTTTTATTGATTGCTCACGAATATTTATTTGTATTCAGAAAATAACGCTTTTTGACACAACAACAAAATTCCTGCAAACAAATTTTCTGCTGTGTATGCGTAATCCCCCACTTAATAACGACTGTAAACACTGTTATTAAGTGGGGGTTTTTATGTTTTAGAAAGTTACAACCCAACCAAGTGTTGCATACTGCTTTATGTGCCTTGAATTTTCTTGTTGAAATGTGAAAAACTTTAAATTTTACGCCATTTTTGTAAAAAAATAAAAAACCCCTTGACAATTTGACATCAAGGGGGTATACTTACAGAATGTAGCATAATGGCAAAAAGTACCCTATTCAATTATTTGACGATTGAATATTAGCATAGATTTTATAAAAAATCAATACCTTTTTGGGAATTTTTCAAGTCATTTGGTTATCTGGTGAATATAAAAATTACCAACAAAATTTTATGAACGGAGTGATACGCCTATGGTAAATGTCAAGCCTGTAAAACTTGGTAGAGCAGAAAGAATGTCTTTTGCTAAAATCGATGAAGTTATCGAAATGCCTAACCTTATCGAAATCCAGAAGAATTCTTACGACTGGTTTCTTAACGAGGGTTTAAAAGAGGTGTTCAAGGATGTTTCTGGTATTACTAACCACGCAGGAACATATGTGCTTGACTTCATTGATTACACACTGGATGTTGATAACCCTAACTACAGTGTAAAAGAATGTAAAGAGAGAGATGCAACATATGCTGCTCCTCTAAGAGTAACTGCTACTCTTACAAATACCGAAACAGGTGAAATTAAAAAGTCTAATGTATTTATGGGTGACTTCCCATTAATGACTGCAAGTGGTACCTTTGTAATCAACGGTGCCGAGAGAGTTATCGTTTCTCAGCTTGTTAGATCTCCGGGCGTATACTACAAGATGGAGTATGACAAAACATCTAAGAAGATGTTCAGCTCTACTGTTATTCCTAACAGAGGTGCTTGGCTGGAATACGAAAACGACCTTAACGATGTTTTCTATGTTCGTATTGATAAGAACAGAAAAATTCCTATAACTGTATTTATCAGAGCACTAGGCCTTGGCACAGACGCTCAGATTCTTGAGCATTTCGGTGAGGATGAGAGAATCCGTGCAACACTCGAGAAGGACCCTTGCCACAATACAGAGGAGGCTTTGCTTGAGGTTTACAAAAAGCAAAGACCAGGTGAGCCACCTGTACTTGAAAACGCACAGAATCACCTGTACGGTCTGTTCTTCGACACAAGAAGATACGATATGTCAAGAGTTGGCAGATATAAGTATAATAAAAAGCTTGGTATTGCTTCAAGAATTACAGAGCAGAAGCTTGCAGAGCCAATTGTAAACCCACGCACAGGCGAGATTATGGCTATGCCTGACGAGGTTGTAAATAAAGACCTTGCACTTGATATTGAAAACGCAGGTGTAAAAGAGGCTTATGTTTACGACGCAGAGGGTGCAAGAGTTAAGGTTCTGTCAAATGGTATGGTTGACATCAGCAAGTATGTAAGCTTTGACGCTGAGGCTACCTGCAACATCAACGAAATGGTACAGTTTGATGTTCTTATGGAAATTCTTGACGCTTGTGGTGATGACGAAGCAACACTAAAGGCAGAGCTAAGAAGAAGAAGAGCCGACCTTATCCCTAATACAATTACAGTTGATGAGAAGAATGAAATACGTAATTCTCTTGATAAATTAGATGATTGCTTGGATATGATGAAACAAAAACTTCTTCCACAGCTTTATCAATACGGAATTATCCGTTACTAAAACCTAAGAGGTGACTGAAAAAAGTCACCTCTTTTTTTATTTTCTTCTAAAAAGAGCTTGACAAAATATTAGAATTCTAGTATAATACTCCTGACATGAAAGAAGAAACAGTAGATATTCTCGAATACAACCGCATTGCTCTTGAAGAAGAACTTAACCTTTTCATGGAACTTTTAGGAGACAACTAATATGATTTACAAATCCAC
>JAXJDU010000307.1:0-4061 GCA_036301785.1 Acutalibacteraceae bacterium
AAAAGGCAAGTGCAGACTCTATACGCAGTGCCGTTAACAGCGTACTGAATACAGCCTCTTACCGTGAAAATGCTGTTAAGCTTTCAGACGGATTTAAAAAATGTACAGGCGTAAAGGGTGCTGCTGATAAAATAGAAGCTATGTGTAAATAAGCTGAAAATATATAGTTATAAAAGCCGACGCAGATGCTCGGCTTTTTTCTTTTACAAGCTTACAACAGATACCATTCCGGTTTTGAACAGGTATAGCCACATATCCTTTTGCAAGAGCTTTGTATCACTTGATAATAAAAATAATAAGTGATAAAATCATAATTAATAAAATAATAATTCAAGGAGTAAACGCAATGAAATTCAAATTTAAAATTATAACAATATTCACACTCATCATCTCTATATTATCTTTATGTGGCTGTACTATAATTGAATCGTCACCTGCAAGCCTTAACAAATCAATAGATGGTTTAAATGTGCATATAATAGATGTAGGTCAGGGCGACTGTACATTGCTTGAATGTGATAATTCATATATGCTTATAGATGCTGGCGAGAGTGATTACGGACACACAGTTGCAGATTACCTTAAAAAGCAAAATGTAAACAAGCTGGACTACATGGTTATAACTCACCCACATTCTGACCACTACGGTGGAGCAAAAACTGTACTGCAAAGCGTACAAACAGAAAATATAATTTTAAGCGAGGCATACAGCACCACACGCTCATGGGAGGCTCTTATCGATTATATCGACCAGCAAAATTATAAGGTTATCATGCCAGAAACATCAGACAGCTTTGCACTGGGCAAAACCACCGTTACAGCCTATGTGCCAGAAATTGATAATAACGATTTAAACAACTGCTCTATTGTACTAAGAGCAGAGTACAAAGGCTTGTCGGCACTGTTTACTGGTGACGCTGAAAAGAAAGAGGAGCAGGCTATGCTTGCTGATGGCTTTAAGCTTAAAGCAAATCTTTTAAAGGTTGGCCACCACGGCAGCAGCACAAGCACATCAGTAGGGTTTCTGAAAAAAGTAAAGCCTGAGTTTGCAACTATAAGCTGTGGCAAGAATAACGATTATGGTCATCCACACAAGGAAACAAAAACTCTGCTTGATAAGTCCGGCATAACTACTCTGCGTACAGACGAGCAAGGCAATATAGTTATTAATCTTAATAACAACACAATAAAGGTAGAAAGCCTTAACGGTCAGAGCTTGTCTTCTGTTATTGACAATTCAACAGAAAATAATCAGTCTGTAGCTTATATAGGCAACAAGAATTCAAAGGTATACCATAACAGCAGCTGTGACGCTGTTGATAAAATGGCAGAGAAAAACAAGGTTACTTTTAATTCTGCAGAAGAAGCAGAAGAAAACAGTTACACACCGTGCAAAAGCTGTAACCCTTAAATGGAGTGGACTATAAATGAAGTTTGTTTTTAAATTATTAGGTAAATATAAAAAGGAAGCTGTGCTTGCACCGTTTTTCAAGCTGCTTGAGGCTTTGTTCGAGCTTTTAGTACCTCTGGTTGTTGCAAGGCTTATAGATTACGGCATAAAAGAAAACAACAAGGGCTATATAACCGGTACGCTTTTATTTTTAGTGCTTTTAGCAGTAGTTGGCCTTGTATGCTCAATTACAGCACAATATTTTTCTGCAAAGGCTGCTGTTGGTGTAGGCACCCGTTTACGCTCAAGACTTTTTAAGCACATACAATCCTTATCATTCACCGAGCTTGATAAGCTTGGCACTTCTACCATGATAACAAGAATGACAAGCGATGTTAATCAGGTGCAGAATGGTGTTAATATGCTTTTAAGGCTTGTTCTGCGTTCACCATTTATTGTATTTGGTGCAATGATAATGGCATTCACAATCGATGTTAAAAGTGCCTTAGTATTTGCTGGTGCAATACCTGTGCTGATGGCTGTTGTATTTGCAATAATGCTTATCAGCATACCATTATACAAACTTACACAAAGCAAGCTTGACCGTGTTACAGCTAAAACAAGAGAAAACCTGACAGGTGCAAGAGTTATAAGAGCCTTTTGCAGAGAAGCAGAGGAAATTCACACCTTTGAAAGCCTTAACAATGACCTTACCCAGACACAGAAAAGGGTAGGCAGGCTGTCTGCTCTTATGAATCCTGTAACATATATAATAATAAACATTGCAATCATTCTGCTTATATGGGTAGGTGCTATAAGGGTTGAGTACGGCATACTTACTCAGGGTGCTGTAGTGGCACTTTATAACTATATGTCACAGATTTTAATTGAGCTTATAAAGCTTGCCAATCTTATTATTACCCTTACAAAGGCTGTTGCCTGTGCAAACCGTGTAGAGGCTGTGCTGGATATAGAATCCAGCCTTGAGTATATAGAAAATGATACTATCAAAACTGACAACCACATCGACTTTATTAATGTAGGCTTAAAATATAAAGAAGCCAGCGAAGAAAGCCTGAGCAACATAAGCTTTGGTGCAAAAAAAGGAGAAACCATTGGTATTATAGGTGGTACAGGCTCGGGTAAGTCATCTCTTGTGGGGCTTATCCCCCATTTTTACGACTGCACAAGTGGTGGTGTGTATGTAGACGGTATTAATGTTAAGTCTTATTCAAAAACAGAGCTACGAGAAAAGGTTGGCATAGTTTTGCAAAAGGCTGTGTTTTTTAAGGGTAGTATAAAGGATAATCTGTTATGGGGCAACGGAAATGCAAGCGATGAAGAAATCAATCAGGCTGTTGCAACTGCACAGGCTACAGATGTAATAGCAAGCAAGAAAAACGGTATAAACGAAATGCTTGAGCAGGGTGGTAAAAATCTTTCGGGTGGACAACGCCAAAGACTTACCATTGCAAGAGCCCTGATAAAAAAGCCGGAAATCCTCATTCTTGATGACAGTGCGTCAGCACTTGACTACGCCACAGACGCAAAGCTAAGGCAAGCCTTAAAGGAGCTTAGAGATACCACAGTATTTATAGTATCTCAACGCACAGCCTCTATTATGTCGGCAGATAAGATTATAGTTTTAGATGACGGCATTATAGCTGGCATTGGTACTCATGACGAGCTTTTAAACAGCTGT
This sequence comes from Acutalibacteraceae bacterium, assembly GCA_036301785.1. GTDB lineage: Bacteria > Bacillota > Clostridia > Oscillospirales > Acutalibacteraceae > CAG-964. The sequence continues at coordinate 3,093 of JAXJDU010000307.1, forward strand.
GATGTATATAGCGAAATTTATTATTCTCAGAAGGGGTAGGTGATATTGTGACACAGAAGCAAACAATAAAAAGAGTTTTAAAATATATCAAAAGCTACAGGCTATACCTTGCTGTATCAATTCTGCTTGCTGTTGTTACAGTAGCACTCACGCTTTATATACCTGTGCTTGTCGGCAACGCCATTGACTGCATAGTTGACAAGGGCAAGGTAGATTTTAACGCTATAAAGCCTATACTCATACAGATAGCAGCTGTAGCAGTATCAACAGCTGTTGCTCAATGGGTAATGAATATATGCAACAACAAAATAACCTATAATGTATCACGAGATATACGCAACAGAGCTATAAAGAAAATAGAAAAGCTACCACTTAATTACATCGACACTCACCCAAGTGGCGACACAGTAAGCCGTGTGATAGCCGATGTAGACCAGTTTTCTGACGGATTGCTTATGGGCTTTACTCAGCTTTTTACCGGTGTGGTAACTATAGTGGCAACACTTTGCTTTATGCTTTCACTTAATCTTATAACTACACTTGTAGTTGTGCTTATAACTCCACTTTCGCTTTTTGTTGCAAAGTTTATAGCCTCAAAAACCTACAATATGTTCAAACAGCAATCAGAAATCCGTGGAGAGCAGACAGCCTTTATAGAAGAGATGATAGAAAATCAGAAGGTTGTGCAGGCATATACACACGAGGACGAAAACGAAGAAAATTTCGACTCCATAAATCAGCGACTAGGCGAAAGCTCATTAAAGGCAGTATTCTTTTCATCAATAACCAACCCTAGCACACGCTTTGTGAATAATCTGGTATATGCCGGTGTTGCCTTTGTGGGTGCTTTAATGGTAATAAACAATTCGCTTACTATTGGTAATTTAACCTGCTTTTTAAGCTATGCCAACCAATACACCAAGCCATTCAACGAGATATCTGGCGTTATAACCGAGCTTCAGAATGCAC
>JAXJDU010000308.1:0-7715 GCA_036301785.1 Acutalibacteraceae bacterium
CCGTCCTCGTCGTTTGTTACGGTAATAATATCAGCAGCGTTCTTAACCTCATCTACAGCATTACCCATAGCAACACCAAGACCAGCATACTGTATCATTGTAATATCATTATAACCATCACCACAGGCTATACATTGTTCACTTGTAAGACCAAGCTTGCTAAGCAGTACATCGATAGACTTAGCCTTATCAACACCAAGTGGCACAAGCTCCAGGAAAAATTCCTCAGATCTGAATACACCGATAATGCCATTGTATCTCTCGCTGAAAAGCTTTTCAAGTCTTAAAATCTCAGCCGGGTCACCTGCTAGCAGAAGCTTGTTGATGTCAAAGGTAACATACTCTGCAAAGTTATCTACAAATTTTGCGTCCATACCAACAATTCTTGATTCTATATCAGAATACTTGTTAAGTGCGTTACCCTCAATAATCTTATCGCCCTCATAGGTATTTATTGTAACATTTGTATTTTTAAGCTCCTCGCAAATTTCAGGTATCAGCTCATTTGGAAAATACTTGCTGTACATAACCTCGTTTGTGCTTGCGTTTATAACAGCACCACCATTATATGCAAGAATATAACCACCAAAATCATTCAGGCGAAGTGTTCTTGCATGGCCTAATATACCCTGTATAGGTCTGCCAGATGCAAGTGCAACCTTTTTGCTAAGCCTCTGTAGCTTAAGCAGTGTTGATAATGTGTGTTCTGTTATAACCTTTTTAGAGTTAACCAGTGTACCGTCAATGTCTAAAATAATTATTTCGTAGCTCATATTATTTCCCTTACTATTGTACTTATTTCCCTATAAATAGGCATATGTATACTTTAATATAAGTAAAAGTAAAGGTCAATACAGATAAACTGCTGTTGTTCTAAATTTGTATGAATAGATTATTTTTTACACAGTCAATAAAGATTTTTATTGAAAATTACGCCTGAAAATTTGGAATATGACATAATTTTATTTGCTTATTATTGTGCATTATTACTCTATAGGTGTTTTCAGAAACAGCTTAATTTGATTTGTAACCCTTTAAGATTTATAGTATAATAAAGAAAAAAACAAGAGCAGAGGTAAATATGACTATCCAACAGCTAAAATATGTTATAAAGGTTGCCGAGTGTGGTTCAATTTCAGAGGCTTCCAAACAGCTTTTTATTTCACAGCCAAGCTTGTCATCGGCAATCAAAGAGCTGGAAAATGAATATGGTATTGAAATTTTTAACAGAACAACAAGGGGAATTTCTTTGTCGTCAGACGGTACAGAGTTTTTGTCGTATGCAAGGCAGATAATAGAGCAGACACAGCTTATGGAGCGACGCTATAAGGATAAAAAGCATCAGAAACAGCTTTGCTCTGTTTCTACCCAGCACTACGCTTTTGCTGTAAATGCCTTTGTAAGGCTTATTTCTACACTTAATACAGATGAATATGAATTTACACTACGAGAAACACGCACACATGAAATTATAGATGATGTTGCAAACTTCAGAAGTGAGCTTGGCATTATTTACCTGAGTAACTTTAATCAGAAGGTAATTGAAAAGCTTATAAAAGATAATAACCTTACTTTTAAACCATTGTTTGTTGCCGAGCCTCATGTCTTTTTAAGCACTAAGCACCCACTTGCCAGTAAAGAAATAATAGAGCCAGAAGAGCTTGACGATTACCCTTTTTTAACCTTTGAGCAGGGTACATATAACTCTTTTTATTTTTCAGAAGAAATGTTTGTAAAGGAGTCACATAAAAAGGTAATCCATGTAAGTGACCGTGCTACACTGTTCAATCTGCTTATAGGCTTAAATGGCTATACTATCTGTTCAGGTGTCTTAAACAGCAATCTTAACGGAAATAATATATCCTCGGTACGTCTCAATACGGCAGAAAAAATGACAGTAGGCTTTATTCAGAATAAAAAAATAAAGCTGAGTAATATGTCACTTGAATATATAGAGCACTTAAAGAAGCTTATAAAGGCAGACGGCTTTGAAATATTATAATAAAATATAAATAAATCATGCACCATTTAAAATTTTTACCGAGCTTTAAATGGTGCTTTATGTTGTAAAAAAATTACATAATAATAAGCAATGTTACATATATATTTATAACCGTATAGGAGGTTATAAATATGCTTACAGCACTTACAATCAAGGATTATTCCGTTAAAAAAGGTCGTTTTGGATTGTTTAAAAGAGATAAAACCAATCTGGAGGTTGTTGAATATAACGGTGTAAGAATTGTACATATAATTTACAGCAAATATAGCAAAAATATTAACTGGAATAAAATCAGAGAGCTTGCCGGCAACGAAAAGAATAATATATTATGCAGTGCAGATATAGCTATACCTGAGGACTGTGGTATAAAAAGATATTCAACCAACACCTTAAAGGAAAGAATATCAGAAAACACAGCACTTGAGGTTATAAGAAGATGCTCAGAGGGCTGTAACAGCTTAAAGGTTGGCTTATATGACCCACACGCTGATAAAAAGGATTTAATACCGTCACTTATAAAATATACCGACAGTATAACAGTTGTTACAAATGCAGCAGATGAGTATTATCAGGTTTATAAGCAAACAATAGCTGATACTGGTGCAGTATTAATGCTGAAGCAGAGTGTATCAGCGTTAAAAGGCTGTAATATAGTAATAGCACCCCAAAGAATAAAGGTGAAATTGCCTGTGGACGATACCACAGTTGTTTTTACATCATCAAAGCCTGCAATATGCCAGTCAGGCAGAGTTTTTACATCGTATGTTGTTATCTTAAACGAGAGCTATAAAGAGATAAAGCCACATTCATTAAGTGATGAATATTTTGCTCAGGCGTTATACGACAAGGGCAAGCAGTATAGACTTGGTACACTTTTGCCGATATTGTGTATATCTGAGGCTGTTAATTCCACAATAGACGAGATAAGCAGGTTTATATTACAGCAAATAAATAATAATTGATGAAAATGAATAAACCCAAAAAATCAGACCTAAACTAATGTAGGCTGAGCGATATTTAAGTAGTAAGGCTTATAATCATTAGTTTAAGGAGAATGTGACAATGGCATATTTGCAGATTTGTAAAGTAACAGGCAGAGAAATTTTAGATTCACGAGGTAACCCTACAGTAGAGGCAGAGGTTCATCTTAGCTGTGGCGTTATAGGTAAGGGTACAGCTCCTAGTGGTGCTTCAACAGGCGAGTTTGAAGCATTGGAGCTTCGTGATGGTGGCACAAGATATCTTGGTAAGGGTGTTACTAAGGCTGTAGAAAATATAAATACAGTAATCAACAGTGCTATCTGTGGCATGAATGCAGCTGATATTTATGCAGTAGATGAGGCAATGAAAAATGCAGACGGTACAAGTGATAAATCAAATCTTGGTGCAAATGCAATTTTAGCTGTTTCAATTGCAACAGCAAGAGCAGCCTCAAAGGCACTTAATATACCTTTATACAGGTTTTTAGGTGGAGTATCCGGCAACAGATTGCCTGTGCCTATGATGAATATTCTTAATGGTGGTGCTCATGCAAGCAACACAGTGGATATTCAGGAATTTATGATTATGCCGGTTGGTGCTGCTTCTTTTAAAGAGGGCTTAAGATGGTGTGCCGAGGTTTTTCATTCGCTGGCTAAGCTTTTAAAATCAAAGGGCCTTGCAACCTCGGTAGGTGACGAGGGTGGTTTTGCACCAGATTTAAAAAATGACGAAGAAGCTATTGAGTATATATTGCAGGCAATAACAATGGCTGGGTATAAGCCAAAAGATGATTTTATGATTGCTATTGACGCAGCCTCAAGCGAGTGGAAAGGTATTACAAAGGGTGAATATGTAATGCCTAAATCAGGCAAAAAATATACAAGTGACCAGCTTATTGACTACTGGGAAAATCTTGTGCAGAAATACCCTGTTATATCAATAGAGGACGCACTTGACGAAGAGGATTGGAAAGGCTGGAAAAAGCTTACAGATAGACTAGGCAACAAGGTACAGCTTGTTGGCGATGATTTATTTGTAACAAATACAGAGCGTTTGAAAAAGGGTATAGATGCCTGCTGTGGTAATTCAATTCTTATAAAGCTCAATCAGATTGGTACAGTGTCAGAAACCCTGGAGGCTATTAAAATGGCACATAAGGCAGGCTATACAGCAATTTCGTCACATCGCTCAGGAGAAACCGAAGACACAACTATAGCCGACCTTGCCGTGGCTTTAAATACCTGTCAGATTAAAACAGGTGCTCCAAGCAGGTCAGAGCGTGTTGCAAAGTATAACCGACTTCTAAGAATAGAAGAGGAGCTTGCAAATTCAGCTGTTTATCCAAAAATGAATGCATTTAATGTTAAGCAGGAATAAATAATTTCTGATATTTAAATAATTTTTAATATTGTAATTGACTACTGCAAGTAAAAGACTGTATTCTTAAATAAAGCTTTTAAGAATATGATGTACAAATTGCTTTGCAGTAGTTTTTTTACGAATAGAGTATTGACAATATGAGTGCTTTATATGTATAATTAACTAGAATACGCTATTTGTTTTTATGCGTGCATGTCGTGGGATATTATTTAAAATATTTATAACAGATATGTAAGAAAACAAATTGCCAATATTACATATATAATCAAGATTTTAAATATTTATAATATAATTCGGAGGAAGAAAATGGATAAAAAGTTAATTCTGGTTACTTCACCACCAGCTTGCGGTAAAACACATATTTCAAAGGAGCTTTCTAAGGAGCTGAAAAATATAGTATACCTTGATAAGGATACTCTTATTCCACTGTCAAAAAGAATTTTCGTTGTAGCTAATCAGCCTTATAACAGAAGTAGCGACTTCTTTGAGGAGCATATCCGTGACTATGAGTATGAGTGTGTTATAGACCTTGCTTTAGATGCACTTGATTATAACGATATGGTACTTATCAATGCACCATTTACAAGAGAAATAAGAGATATGGAGTATATCAACAACCTGAGAGCAATGCTTGCTAAAAAGGGTGCAAAGCTTGTTGTAATCTGGGTTCAGACTTCACCAGAAATTGTTCACCAGCGTATGATAGCAAGAAATTCAGACCGTGACACATGGAAGCTTGCAAACTGGGATGAATATATTGCAGGCTGTAACTTCTCTATTCCAGAAAACCTGAACAACCCTAACATCAAGGATGATTTGTTGATTTTCAAGAATGACAATGCCCGTGAATTTGAAGAATCAATGAAAAATATCGTATCAATTCTTAAAGAAACAGTATAATCTTATTTTATTTACGGTGTATAAAATCAAGATAAAATCGGGGAATTGCTATGAAAAAGAATTTTATATTGGCTATAATTTTATCGTTGCTTACTGTTACTTCTACAGGCTGTGGCTTAGTGGCTGAGCTTATTGAAGGCTTTGATTCTGTAATGGCAGATACATCAGAAAAAGCTGAAGGAAGTAGCAGAAGTAATAACAGCACAAAGGATAAAAATTCAGATTCTGAAAATCTGTTGTCAGATGTATTGAAGCTGGATAAAAATACCGGCGAAGAAGCAACAGAAGCTACAGAAGCTACAACAGAAGCTATAACGGAGTCTGTAACAGAGCCTGTAACAGAACAAAATACTGTAGAGGGTGAAGAATCTACAGAGCCTGTTACAAATTCAGAGGGTTCAGAAAATGTACAGACCAGCGAGCCGGCAACAGAAGCAGGTACTTCAGCACCTGCTGACAGCAATGTTTTATATGACGAAGCAGGATTGAAAATTACATTTATTGATTGTGTAGAAAAGTATGGTACACTTAAAGCTAATATGTCATTCGAGAATAGCAGTGATGTAGCCTTTGAAGTTCAGGTGCGAGATGTATATGTAAACGGACAACCTGTAAGTGCTATTATGTCTGTATCTACAGAGATTGGCAATACTATTGAAGACAGTATGAAAATGAATGTTGAAAAGCTTGAAAAGGCTGGTATCAAAACAAGCGATATCCAGACAATCGAACTTTCATTTCATATCTTCAACTGGTCAGATAAATCGGTATCAATCGATACCCCACGCATTAAAATTAATATCTGAAATATAAAATGAAATAAAACAGAGCCTTATCCATTATTGGTTTAAGGCTCTGTTTTTTATAATTAAATTTTTGTAATTAAAAATATTTTTCAATTTTTTTAAAGTTGTTATTATATTGGTGTTATTTTGTTGTTATTTGTGTATTACAATATAGACATGAAATATGAAGTAAGTAATCAATACATATTGAATTATGTTTGAGCTACATTACTTTGTTAATTCCTAAGAAATTTCTCACATTTTGGCCTTTAGCAAGCCAAAATATCTTGTAACCTTTATAATAATAGAAAAAACTGAAGGAGTCGGTAACCTTCAGTTTTTTTATTTTCTAAAAAATAGTATAAAAAAGCTCTCTGTTTTTTTCAGAGAGCTTTTTGTATGTATTTTATCAGTGTCAGCTTGCTACATAACATCAAACAGGTTAAGCTGTACATAGTCATTGCTCTGGTAGGTTTGCAGGTATTTAAAAACCTTGTCGTTTCCAAACATTATCCCATGGTTTTCACATTCCTCTTTTATAATAGCCATTAATTTATCGTTTTGTGGGCTTAAAAGCTCATAGGCTTCACCAAAATAATTTATATATCTGTTTTTCATACCAGGAAAATACTTGTCTAAACACCTGTAAAAATATTCACGGCTACCCTCACGCAGTGTAACACCAATGCCAAAGCAGATTATCCCCTTAACCTTTGCCTCAACGCATAAACGCATAAGGTTGCGAATGTTGTATTCGTTATCATTTATAAATGGCAAAAAAGGAGAAAGCCATACCACAGTTGGTATATCGTAACTTGCAAATTTTTTCAGAGCTTCTACACGCCTTTGAGTTACAGGTGCATTTGGTTCAAGCTTTTTACAAAGTGTTTTGTCGTATGTTGTTAATGTCATCTGTACAACGCATTTTGATTTTTCGTTAATAGACCTTAAAATATCCATATCACGCAAAATCAGGTCACTTTTAGTATGTAGTGTAACACCAAATCCATGTTCTTCAATTACCTTCAGGCAATCTCTTGTTTTGCAAAGATATTTTTCCATAGGTATATATGGGTCAGACATAGACCCCGTTGCTACCATGCACTTTTTTCTTTTTCGTTTTAAGCTATCATCAAGTAATTCTACAGCATTGGATTTTACTGCTATATCTTCAAAAGCGTGGTCAATCTGATAGCATTTACTTCTGGTATCACAATATATACAGCCGTGCGAACAGCCACGGTAAATATTCATTCCGTTTTGTGCTGACAACAGCTGTTTTGCCTTTATTTCATGCATATATAGCTCCTAAAATAAGTGTAATGACCTTTATTATACCATTATTAAACAGTTTTCTCAACCTTTTATTTCTGTTAAAATACAGTGTAGTCAATATGTTTTTATGATTTAGCAAAATTCACATAAATTTCAGGTAAAATCCTCTGGCTTGATATACTTATTAAAACTTTTTCAAAATTATATATGTTAATTGATAAGAGAAAATTTATATGGTATAATTTATAATTGTGAAAAAATAATTTTAGTAAAAATTTTTTAGAAACAGAGGGAATTTGTATGGGCCAGAGAGATAATTTAAGAAATATAGCTATAATAGCTCATGTTGACCACGGTAAAACAACATTGGTAGACCAGCTTTTACATCAGAG